>VGFB01000668.1 GCA_016869015.1 Armatimonadota bacterium | reverse complement strand
CGGATCTTCGGCTGGTACGCGCGGCCCAAGGCCCCCGGCCGCTACCCGGCGCAGGTGCGCTTCCCCTCCTCGGGCATCTACCCGCTTGCGGGGCCGGAGGCGGCCGCCGACCGGTGCTGCTTGTGGGTCCTCATCCACGGGTTTGACGTGGACCTCTCGAACATGCCCGCCGGGGATGACCCCGGGAAGGACTACTGGACGGCCGGCATCCGGAGCCCGCAGACCTCGATGTGGCGCACGATCTACGTGTCCCTCGTCCGGGCGGTCGACTTCATGCTCGCTCAACCGGAGGTCGACCCGGCGCGACTGGCGGTGCTCGGCGGCAGCCAGGGCGGCGGCCTGGCCATGGTGGCCGCCGGGCTCGATCATCGGATCGGGCTGGCGATGCCCTACCACAGCGGACTGCCGCGCCTGGACTGGACCGTAACCCGCGAGCCCGGCTATTGGCCGTTCGGCATGGGCGCCAGGCCCGCGGACCAGACCGAGGAGCAGTTCCTGCGCACGCTGTCCTACTTCGACGCCGCGAACTTCACTCAGGACATCCGATGCCCGGTGGTGGCCGAAGTCGGGATGATGGACACGGTCACGGCGGCCGGAAACCAGCTGTGCGCGCTGGCACATGTCCCGCGGGAGAGGCTGCATCTTGTCTGCTCGCCTTGGGCCATGCACGGCGCGGGCTCCCGCGCGCCGAACCTCGTGGAGGAGTGCTACGCCCGCTTCCGGCGCGGCGAACCGCCCCTCCCCGTTGACCGCTGAGACCGGCTGCCTCTGGGCCGGGCCCGCCACTCCTGGGAGAAACCGATGCAGCCGGAACTGACGCCTCGCGAACGAGTCGCACTGGCGCTGGAGCACGAGGAGACCGACCGGGTGCCGATCGCGATGGTCTGCTCCGGCATCAACCCGCCCGCCCACGCCGAGCTGGAGACCTACCTCGCGCGCGAGCGAGGAATCAGCGTTGCGGAGTACCTCGAGCCGCTGATCGACATGGCGGGCGTCGGCCCGGACTACGTGGGGGTCGAGCCTGAGTTCGGCTGCGACATGTGGGGCGTGCGGCGTGACCCGGTGAGCTACGGCGCGGGGAGCTACTACGCGATCAGCCGCCATCCCCTGGCCGAGGCGGAGACCGTCGCGGACATCGCCGCGCACCCCTGGCCGAGCGCAGACTGGTTCGACTACACCAGCGTCCCCGACGCCATCGCGCGCGCTCGGGCGAAGCGCGACTACTGCCTCATGGCGTCGAACGGGAACATCTTCGAGACCGCCTGGTACATGCGGGGGTTTGAGCGGATTCTGCTGGATGTGGCCCTCCATCCGGACCTGGTGCACGCGATCATGCGGCGCGTGACGGACTTCTGGGTCGCGCACTTCGACCGCCTGCTGGCCGCCGCGGCCGGGGGGATCGATCTCGTCTTCACCGCGGACGACATCGGCGGCCAGGAGGGGCTCCTGATGTCGCTGCCGATGTGGGAGGAGTTCATCAAGCCTCACCACGTGCGGCTGAACGAGGTGATTCACAAGCACGGCGCCAAGGTGATCTACCACTCCGATGGGGCCGTGATGGAGGCGGTGCCGGGCCTGATCGACATGGGGATCGATGTGTTGCAGGCCCTGCAGTTCGATGCCAAGGGCATGGACGACGAGAGGCTCAAGCGCGAGTACGGCGATCGACTGTGCTTCGAGGGCGGCATCAGCGTGCAGCAGACCCTCCCCTTCGGCACGGCGGCGGAGGTTGCAGCCGAGGTCCGGCGCAGGATCGATGTCCTCGGGCGAGGGGGCGGCTACATCCTCGGTCCGTCTCACGCCATCCAGGCCGGCACGCCGCCCGAGAACATCGTCGCCCTGTTCGACACTGCCGCCGCGCACCGGCCACGGTGAAGCTGCCCGGAACGGCGAGCGAGGCACAAGGGGGGCGGATAGTGCAGCGCTACGGCATGATCATCGGCGTTCGAGAGGAGAAGATCGAGGAGTACAAGGCGCTTCACGCGGCCGTCTGGCCCGAGGTGCTGGCGATGATCGAGGCCTGCAACCTGAGGAACTACTCGATCTACGTGCGCCGCCTGCCGGACGGCAAGCACTATCTCTTCAGCTACTTCGAGTACCTCGGGACGGATTTCGAGGCCGACATGGCCCGCATGGCCGCCGATCCGACCACCCAACGCTGGTGGAGCGTCTGCGAGCCCTGCCAGGAGCCGCTGCCCAACCGCGACCCTGGCGCGTGGTGGGCCTCGATGGAGGAGGTCTTCCACTGCGACTGACCCCGCGGCGTCTTCCAGGCCGATGGGCAACCGGGCCCCGCCCCATCCTTGGAGCACCCACCGTGCCGCTCTTCACCGTGGCCCTGTTGCCGGCCGCCCTCGTCGCGTCGCCGGGCCGGGCCCAGTTCCACGTGTCGCCGGCCGGGAGCGACGCAAACCCGGGGTCCGCGACGCGGCCGTTCCGGACGCTCGTCCGCGCTCGCCAGGCTCTCCGAGCCGCGCTCGCCCGCGGAGCGGCCAGGGACCTGGCGGTCGTCCTCCACGGGGGCGCCTACTACCTGGAGGCTCCCTTCGCGCTGGACGAGCGGGACTCGGGCCGCGAGGGACAGCCGGTCATCTAGTGGCGTGTCAGCCGTGATTCCGGCAGTCGCCGTTTGTCGTCGTGGGTCGGCTCACCCGAGCCGACGCCGTCCGGCATTGACCTGAAGGCTCTGTCGGCTCTGGTGAGCCGACCCACGACGACCCAAGGCTTCACGGCTGACAGGGCACTAGCGCGGCGCGGAGGGTGAGGTCGCTCGAATCATGGCGGGGCGTCGCGTCGGCCCGTGGCGGCCGGCGGGTGAAGGGGTCTACGCCGCCGACCTGCCGGAGGACTGGCGGCCCAACCAGCTCGCTCCCCCAGGGGGGCGGCCTCGAACTGCGCGGGACGCCAACCCAACCTACCCACCCCGGAGGAACGCCGGGTTGGTCATCTCCCCTACCGCCTCCACCATCGCCCGGAAGTTCTCCGGCGGGATGGGCGGGTTGACCTCACTGGAAGTGCCCACAAACATGCCGCCCGTGTGCAGGGCGTCGCTCTCCCATATGTGGCGCAGCACTTCCGCCCGGACCTGCTGCGGCGTGCCGCGCTCCATCAGGTCGACGCCGTCCACGCCCCCGGACCAGACCATCTGCGGCCAGGTCCGCTTCAGCTCCACGATGTCCATCCCGACGCCCGGCTCCAGACAGTAGAAGCCGTCGACCCCACAGGCGATGAGATCGGCGATGGCCCTCCGGTAGTTGCCGTCGGAGTGGTACAGAACCTTGACCCCGGCCGAGTGCCATGCCGCGACGATTCGCTCCACGTGCGGGTAGAGGTGGAGCCCCAGGAAGTCCGGCGGGAAGATCGGGCCGTGCTTGGTGGCGAAGTCCTCGGCGATCAGGATGACGGGCGAGAGCTCCCGATCCGCGACGGCCTGCACCCACTCGAGGCGCCGTGCTCCACTGGCCTCCATGTGCCGTGCGAAGATGTCCGGATCGTCATGGACGAGGTACGCGAACAGCTCCAGCCCCATCGCGTCGTACGCCGCGCAGAAGCCGACATCGTGGTACCTCAGGATTACGGTCTCCCCGACCTGCGCCTGCAGGTCGCTCATCTGTCTGCGATACTCCGTCCCCGCCGCTATCGCGTCGAGGCCGGGCGTCTCC
>VGFB01000667.1 GCA_016869015.1 Armatimonadota bacterium | reverse complement strand
ACGAAGGCGCCCTCTGGGGCGTCGCGGCCACCCACGTGGCCCGCCAGGATGGCGCCCTTGCCCTCGAGTACCTCAACCGCTACCTGTCCCGCCATCCCCAGGGCAAGCACGCCGCCGAGGCTCGGAAAGCGCTGGGCGAGCTCCGCGCCGCCTACGTCCGCCGCGGCGAGCCCTCCCCCGAGTTGGCTCCCTTGCCCCCGC
The DNA here is from genome assembly GCA_016869015.1 of Armatimonadota bacterium. Lineage (GTDB taxonomy): Bacteria > Armatimonadota > Zipacnadia > Zipacnadales > VGFC01 > VGFC01. The sequence goes on along the minus strand of VGFB01000667.1, from coordinate 3,463 downwards.
CTGCCATGCCCCCCGGCCCGTCGCGACAGGTCCAGGCGGCCTGGGCGCGGGCCGAGCAGCTCGAGCGCCACGACCGCCTCCTCGATGCCGTAGCGACCTACGCCGCCCTTGCCGAGAGCAACGCCGAGGGACCCACTCGGGCCGCCGCGTTCGAGCGCATGGCGCGGTGTGAGGCCCGCCGGAAGCCGCCGGACTACTCCCGCGTCCGCCACTTCTACCTGCGCGCCCAGCGGGCGTACCGGGACATCAGCGAGGTGGAGCACGCCCAACGCTGCGGCCAGTTGGCTTACCTCGCGCAGGAGTACGCCCGCGTGGTCGGCGAGCGCGAGCGGTTGGCGGCCGAACAGCGGGAGGTCGAGGCGCTCGCCAAGGAGGCCGCGCCCGAACCGGGTCCGCGCGAGGCCTTCGAGGAGACGCTTCGGGCCTATCGAGCCGGCGACTACCCCACCGCCCTGGCGGGGGCCCGGGCCCTCTCCGACCGCGTCCCGGCGGCCTGGTTCGTGGCGGGGATGATCCATGCCGACGAGGGCGACTGGGATACCGCCCGCACGGAACTGCGCCTCTACCTCGTGAAAGAGCCCAGGTCCGAGCTCGCCGAGGAAGCCCGCCGCAGACTCGCTGCGATGGAAGGCAAGCGCCCCCTCCTGGTGGACAACTTCCTGCGCCCGGCGATCCGCTGGCGGGTCCGGGGCGAGGACCGTAACGTCGTTCCCGCCACCGAGACGCCCCCCCAACCGGCCGACGGCCCCGCTCTCCGGCTGGAGCCCGGGCGGGTGATCTACACCTCCTTCGACGAGGCCGAGATCGCCACGCTGACGCTCCGACTGTACGTCCCCCCCTCCGATGAGCCCCCCTTGCCCCGCCTCGAGCTGCAGCTGTACGGCCCCGACGCGCTGACCGGCGCGCCGGTCTATCTCACGGAGCGCGGGTTTCGGTTCTTCGGCGCCGGGGGCGATCCCGTCGTGGCGCCCTCCGGGTGGCGCAAGCTCACCCTCGACGTGACCCGTGCCGTCATCAGCGGCCAGGTGGACGGCGTCTTCATCGGGCAGGTCCCCCGCGAGGGGCCCTTCAGCGGTCTGCGCATCGAGGCCGGCGACGAGCGGGGGGTCGGGCCCGTGTTCATCGACGACGTGACCATCACCGCGAAAACGGGGTCAGGAACCGTTTCCCCTCCAGCAGCCGGACCGGAGACCGGATCGGGCGCCGGAAACGGTTCCTGACCCCGTTTCCGGCTTGCCCGCCGGGGGGCTTTGTGGTAGAATCTCGGCCGGTGAACGCCCCGCGCCAGGAGCGCTGCGTTGAGTCCAGGGCCGTTGCGGATCGGCATCCTCGGAGGCACGCTGGACCCGGTGCATCACGGCCACCTGTTCGCGGCGGCGGAAGCGCAGGCGGCCTGCCGGTTGGATCGCGTCCTCTTCATCCCCTGCGGGCATGCCCCGCACAAGGCCGAGGATGAGGTGACGCCGGCGGAGCACCGGTACCTGATGTGCGTTCTGGCGACCGCCTCGAACTCGGGCTTTCGGGTCTCGCGCCTCGAGATCGACCGGCCGGGGCCCAGCTACACGATCGACACGCTCCGCGAGCTGCGCGCCATCCATGGGCAGACCACCGAGCTGGTCTTCATCATGGGCGCGGACGCCGTGCGGGAAATCGACTCGTGGCACATGCCCGATGCCGTGCTGGCGGAGGCGCGCTGCGTCGCGGTCCCTCGACCCGGGAGCGAACTTGCCGACCTCCCGAGCGTCCTCGATCGGGGACGCGCCGATCGAATCGAGATCCTCGACCTGCCGGCCCTCGACATCTCGGCCACCGAGATCCGTCGCCGGGTCCGCGCCGGGCGTCCCATCCGCTATCTGACGCCCGATCCGGTCGTCGACTACATCGCCCGTGAAGGCCTGTACGTCCAGGCCAGAGAGAACTGATGGGCAAGAGCGGACCGACTCTGAGCCGGCGCCACGAAGAGGACCGTCGCACGGCGAAGGTGCTGGACGGCCTCATCTACGTCCTCGTCGTCGCCGTCGTAGGTATCGGCGCGCTCGGCGTCCACGACATCCTCTTCCAGCCTAGCGACGTCACGGGCCAGGAAGCCTCCACCTTCCAGCGCGTGACCGGCGTCTTCCAGCCCCCCTTCCAGGGCCGCCATCGCGTCCGCATCCTCCTCATGGGCGCCGACAAGCGTCAGAGTCAACATGACGAAGGCCGCTCCGACACCCTCCTGGTGCTCTCGATCAACCCCGCTACCCGCCGGGCCGCCGTGCTGGGAATCCCCCGCGACCTGAAGGTCGACATCCCCGGCCATCCCCGCGACAAGATCAACCACTCCTATGCCTTCGGCGGCATCGAGCTGACCCGCGAGTGTATCCAGGAGCTCCTCCGCGAACCGATCAACTACCACGTCCTGGTCTACTTCCACGGCTTCGTGAAGATGGTCGACCAGCTCGGCGGCGTCTACATCGACGTCCCCGACATCGAGGGCGACGGGCGCGGCATGAACTACGATGAGGGTGTCACCGTCATGCGCACCCACATCGACCACAACGGCTTCCTCCACTGCCACCTCGCGCCCGGCTTCCAGAAGCTGGACGGCGCCGGAGCCCTCGGCTTTGTCCGCTACCGCAAGAGCACCATGAACCGCGGCGGCGACAACGACTGGGCCCGCTCCGGCCGCCAGCAGCAGTTCCTCAAGGCCATGGCCCAGCAACACCTCCGGATCGAGAACGTCGACAAGCTGCTGGCCGCCGCCGGGGAGATGCGAAACCACATCACCACCGACATGTCGTGGGACGAGATCTACGACCTGTTGAGGGCGATGAAGGAGGTCGACCCCGACGAGCTGTGGACGGGCACCGTCCCCATGACCGATAGCTGGGAGCATGCCTACTACGCCATCCTGGTGGAGGACCAGTTCGAGAAGCAGAAGGCCGACATGGAGCGCTACCTCGATGGGCTGCCCAGTGAACTCGGGGCCGTCGAGGTCCTCAACGCCTCCGGCGAGACGGGCCGCGCGCACGATGCCGCCCAGCGGCTCGGCCTCAAGGGCTTCCCGGTGAGATCGGTGGGGAACGCGCCGGAGACGGACGTCGAGGAGACCACCATCCACTTCGCGCACGGACACCGGGCCGATGCGGGCGTCATCGCCAGCGTCCTGGGCTGCGGGAAGCCCGAACCGATGGCGGATCAGCCGACCGACCAGGCCGCGCCTCCGGACCTGCGCGTCGTGATCGGCATGGACTACAATCCTCGGGAGGCCGCCGCCGCTGCGGGCGAGCTCCCGTCGGCCACGAACTGAAGGAGGGGCATGGCGCGGCTCTCCGACGCGGTCAGTTGCGCGCTCGCCGTAGCGCTTCCCGTGCTGCTCGTCGGCGAGATGCGGCCGGTTACCGCTGCCTTCCGTGACTCGAACGGTCACCTCGACCTCTCCGGCCTGGCCCGCGCGCTCCTGCACGCCCCACCCTTCGACGGT
>VGFB01000666.1 GCA_016869015.1 Armatimonadota bacterium | reverse complement strand
GGCATTCCTGCCTGTCCTCGCCCGGAACCCGAGGTCTGTGCGGACAGGCAGGAATGCCTGTCCTCCCGGGAACCCAACGAATGACGCTTGACAGAGCACTAGCGCGCGATCCACGCCGGCCAGCAGGCGAAGCTCCGGTCGGGGCTGGACGGCCCCGCGTTCCAGCCGTGTGGGTCCTCGGTGATGACCGTTCGGCAGTTCGTGACGCCGCTGTTGAGCAGCGCTACGCCGCGGCTGTGCGCCACGTGGATGAGCGAGGTCACCGGTTCCGTCCAGTTGCCCGCGATCGTCTGGAACAGGGTGACGTCTTCGCAATCCTCGATGGCGACATACCTCGGTGAGGTCTCGAACTGCAGGCCGAGGGCGGTCACGTTCCGCGCGCCGCGCAGGACGAGGGCCGTGGCCCGGTAGTGCTCCTGCTGCACCGCGTAGAGCCACGTCGGTCCGGCGCCGCAGACCTCCAGGCCGTCGCCGGATACCCCCGGGTTCCAGGCGTTCTCGAAGAACCCGCCCCCGGTGATCCGCCAGTTGAGTTCCTGAGTTCGGCTCTCGCTGTAGGTCGTGCAGTCCACCATCATCGATCGCCGGCCCGCGCGCCAGTCAAACGCGATCCCGCCCGGGGTCCGCAGGTGGAAGCGCAGGTGACACAGCGTGAGCGCCGCAACGGGATCGTCGGGGATCTCCAGCAGGGGCTTGCGGCTGCTCGGCTCCTGGAAGCCCGGCGCGTCCGCTGCGAGGTCGATCACGGTCCACATCTCGCCGAACCACCGGCTGTCCCGCCGCAGGCGCAGCGTGTCGGAGACGAGGTACGTGCCCTCGGGGAAGAAGACCTCCCGACACTCGTCAACCGCGCGCTGGATCGCGGCCGTGTCGTCGGTCTGCCCATCGCCTTTCGCACCGAACTCCGTGACAGAGCGCGCGGCGTTCGTCAGCACGGGGTACGCGGGCGAGGGGAGACGCTCGGGCGGACCGCTGAGCGTGTCTCCGAGGTCATGCGTCTCCCCGGGCAGCATCGCGCCATCTACCATCGCCCCGCCCGCACACCAGCGCCGGATGAGCGTCCGACCCTGTGGCGAGGCAGGCAGGAGCCCCTCCACGACCTCCCGCGCGCCGCGAGTCGTCACGTTCTGCAGCATGAGGTTGGCCCCGTCGGCTACGATGGCGCTGTCACCGGTCATGTCCTGGAACGAGGAGTCGATGAGGGAGACCGACCCGCCCAGCGTCCGTACCGGCGCCGTCTGTCGGAAGTCGAGATCAAGGAGGCTGAAGTTCCACACATGATCCAGCCACAGCGAGTGCTTCCGCTGCCCCTCAAACCGAGCGCTCCGCAGCACCCACTGGCTCGTCTCCTGCACATGCCAGCCGTAGTCGCCGCCGATGAAGTGAACGTGCGAGATCACGCCTCCGCCACCCCACCACATCGACTTCAGGCAGCCCTGCCCGTCGCCTGCATCGATCGTGATGTGACGCAACGCGGTCTGTTGCGCCACCAGCCACCACAGACCCCACGCGCCAGGATTGCCCCGGCCGATCCGGAGGTTCAGGTGCCGAAGGGTGATGAAGAAGGTGTTGTTGGTGCTGCCGCCGATCTGGTCGGTTCGCGTGCGGTAGTCGCGCGTCGTGGCGTCGATGCTGTAGCCCAGCGCGGTCACGAGCAGAGGCTTGGGATTCGCGGGGTCGCCGAAGCCGGGGGCGTTGTCCCTCAGCACCAGCGTTGGCGGGTCGTCTGCGTCGCCTGCCAACAGGGTCGCCCGCCAGACGATGAGCGTGTCGCTGAGCAGATACGTGCCCGGAGGGATGTACACGTTCGCCGCCGACTTCTCGCGCACGCTGCCGCGTCCCTCATCGAGCGCACGCATGAACGCGGCCGTGTCGTCGGTGATGCCATCGCCCTTGGCCCCGTAGTCGCGGACGTTGCGGAAGCCCGGCCCGTGCGGCAGACGGCCGTACACGTCAGCGCGGACAGCCGTGGCCAGGCCGACCGCAGCCAGAGTCGTCAGCAACAGCAGCGATGGTTCGGACATCCTGCTCCCGCCCCTCCCGTCCGGCAGGCGGCGCTCGGCTCCACGGCGAACTCCCGGCCCACCACCCGCGGAGGGCGACTGATGATGGTGCACGAGCGGCTGCGGGCTCTCGGGCTGATTGCCCTGGCCGGCCTCCCGGCCGCCCTCGTCCTTCCCCAGCCGGCGGCTACGGCGCCGACCGTCATCCTCGACATGGACACCGTCCGCCATCAGCCGACGACGATGGGCGAAGACCGGCACCCCATCGGGACGGTCGAATCCGTGCCCGGCACGTTCGGGCAGGCGTGCCGGTTCACCTTCATCGCGGACGCGCGCTCGGGCTTCTTCACCGCGAGCGCGCGCGCTTCGGCGGCATGGGATCAGGCGGCGGGCCTCAGCTTCCGGCTGCAGGGCGATGGCTCCGCCAACTGGGGCGGGCTGGAGCTGATCGACGGCGAGGACTACGCGCTGCGGTACGGCTACTGCTTCCCCCTCGATTCGACGGAGTGGCGGAAGGTCACCGTGCCCTGGTGTGATCTGGTGCCCGAGCTCCCCGCCGGCAGGCCGGTCGATCCGCAGACGGGCTACGCGCCCTCGGGCTTCGGCAACCTGTGGTTCGGCAAGTGGTGGTACTGGCGCGATTACCCGGCCCACGCCTTCGCGGTGGACGAGATCGCCCTGGAGCCGACTGTTGAGGTCGACCGCACCGACTACACCCCGCCCCAGGGGGGCACGCCCCGGCTGCTCGCGAAGCTGCGGGCGAAGCAGCCGGTCACCCTCGTGACGATGGGCGACTCGCTCAGCGACAAGCAGCACTGGGCCAACCGGGAGGTCCTGTGGTCGGAACTGCTGGTCGGGAAGCTCCGGGAGCAGTTCGGCGGCGAGGTGACACTCGTGAACCCGGCCATCGGCGGCACCGTGCTGAGCCAGAACCTGGTGCTCATGCCGCAGTGGCTGCGCGCGACGCCGCACCCCGATGTCGTGACCGTCTGGTTCGGCTTCAACGACTGGGACTCGGGAATGCGCGGGGAGCGCTTCGCGGAGATGCTGCGGTTCGCGACGGACCGCATCCGCCGCCTGACCGGCGGGCAGAGCGAGGTCCTGCTGCTGACGACGTGCCCGGCCGTCGAGCGCTGGGACACGATGGAGGAGCTGGCCGCGGCCGTCCGAACCGTCGCCGAGGAGAAGCGCACCGGCCTGGCCGACGTGGCCGCCGCCTTCCATGGTGCCGCGCCGGAGGAGGCCGCTCGCCCGACGCTGTATTGTACCGACCGCGTCCACCTCGGCCCGGCCGGCCACGAACTCGCCGCCGAGACGGTCCGACAGGCGCTCCTTCGCTAGCCCGGAGGGCAACGGCGAGGGCGGGTACCGGGGACCGTGACGGCGACGGCGAGGGAACCACGGAATACACGGAACATACGGAAGGGGACGGCACGGCGACGGCGCGGTGGAGGCCTCACCCCCGGCCCCTCTCCTGAAGGGAGAGGGGAGAACGGCCACGGCCGCCACACCGGGGCCACCACCAGCCAGGCCAGCGGACGAGGGCGTCCGCGCTCCAACGGAACGGCGACGGCGGGTACCGGGGACCGTGACGGCGACGGCGGACGGCGACGGCTGCCACACCGGGGCCACCACGAGCCAGGCCAGCAGGCGGGACGCCCTGCG
>VGFB01000665.1 GCA_016869015.1 Armatimonadota bacterium | reverse complement strand
ACCCTGGCCGGAGAGGATCGACGCCTGCCCATGCCAGCAACTCGGTCGCCGGTCCATACCCTCAAGATCAGCATCTCGGGCGTCCGCGGCGTTGTGGGCGAGTCGCTCACGCCTCAGCTCGTCATGGGCTTCGCCCAGGCCTTCGGCTGCTACGTCGAGGGCGGCATCGTACTGGTGGGACGGGACACCCGGCAGACGGGCGAGATGGTCCGGTCGGCCGTGGTGGGCGGCCTGCTGGCCAGCGGGTGCTACGTGATCGACCTGGGCGTCGTGCCCGTCCCGACCGTGCTCATTGCCGTCAAGCAGCTTCAGGCCGACGGCGCCATCGCGATCACCGCCAGCCACAACCCGGCTCAGTGGAACGCCCTCAAGTTCGCCCGCTCCGACGGGGTGTTCCTCAACTCGTTCCAGGCGACCGAGCTGCTGGACGTGTACCACCAGGGTGAATTCCACCTGGCGAAGACCTCGGAGATCAGTCGGGTGGACCATGACGACGCGGCCATCGAGCGTCACATCCGGCTCGTGCGGGAGCACACCGACCTGAAGGCGATCCGAGCCCGCAAGCCCCACGTCGTGGTCGATACGTGCCACGGCGCCGGGGCCAGGATGAGCCCGCAGCTCCTGCGCAGGCTTGGCTGCAAGGTCACCGTGCTGCACGGCAAGCCGGACGGCCTGTTCCCCCACGACCCGGAGCCCATCGCCAAGAACCTGGGAGACCTCTGCCGCAAGGTCCGCGAGGTGGAGGCCGACATCGGGTTCGCGCAAGATGCGGACGCCGACCGTCTGGCCGTGGTGTCCGAGAAGGGCAAGGCCATCGGGGAGGAGTTCACCCTGGCCTTCGCCTGTGACGCGGTATGCGCGCGGTCGCCGGGGCTGATCGTGACGAACGTGTCCACCAGCCGCATGATCGACGAGGTCGCTGCGCGCCACGGCGGGCGAGTGCTCCGCACGAAGGTCGGTGAGATCAACGTGGTGGAGATGATGATCCGCGAACGCGCCGTGGTCGGCGGAGAGGGCAACGGCGGGGTGATCTACCCCCAGGCGCATCCATGCCGGGACAGCATGATCGGCATGGCCCTGATCCTCGAGGGTCTGGCGCGGCACGGGACGGTCTCGCGGTGGGCGCGCACCTTCCGTCCGAGCGCCATGCACAAGACGAAGCTCGAGTGCCCCTCGGTCCGCATTCAGCACGCCATGGCGGCGGCGCGGCGCCGGTACGAGGCTGACGCGCTGGACCTGACCGATGGGCTGAAGGTCCTGTGGCCGGAGACCGGTTGCTGGCTGCACATCCGGCCCAGCAACACCGAGCCGGTCATCCGCGTCATCGCTGAGTGTGACACCCCGCGGGAAGCCCGGGCGCTCTGTGAGGACGCCTTGGCCACCCTCCGCACGGTCATCGCCCAATGATCCTCCCCTCGCGGCACGCCTCGCGGGACGGTATCGCCCCCGAGGCGCAGGCCGCCAACGCTCCGCTGATCACGATCCTCACCAGCAGCTTCGGGGGCGGACACCGCATGGCGGCGCAGAGCGTCGCCGAGGCGTTGCGCGAGGAGCGGCCGGAATGGGACATCGAGGTGCTCGACTTCTTCGAGCATTTCGTGGGTCGACGTCTCAGCCAGGGGGTGGCGTGGTCCTACGGCTGGAGTGCGCGCCGCGCGCCCTTTGTCTACGGCGGCGTCTACACGACCGCCCAATGGGTCGGCGAGCGACCCCGACTGCAGGGCTGGATGAACCGGGTGGGTCGCCGGCGCCTGCGCGAGTACGTCCGCCGGCGGCAGCCTGCCGCCATCGTGAACACCTACCCGACGCCTTCGGCCGTTCTCGCCGCCCTGAAGCGACGAGGCGACGCCCATACGCCGTCCGTCACCATCCTCACCGACTGGGCCAGCCACAGCCAGTGGATCCACGAGGGCGTGGAGCTGTACCTGGTCGCCCACGAGGGGCTGCGGGACGAGCTGGTGGGGCTCGGAGTGCCGGCGCAGCGCGTGCGGGCGACCGGCGTTCCCATCCGTGCGGGGTTCACGCCGCGGGGCGTGTACCCGACGCACGGCCCCGTGCTCATCACGGTGGGGGCCCACGGCATGATGCGCCGCGCCGAGGCGCTCTGCCGGCTGGTCGCGGAGCAGGCGCCGCGGACCGTGGTGGTCTGCGGTCACGATCACAGCTTGCGTCGCCGACTCGAGCCACTGGCCGCCACCCTCGGCGGCCGCCTGCAGCTCCGCGGGTTCGTCGAGGACATCCATCGGTACTACGCGACGGCCTCCTTGTTCCTCGGCAAGCCTGGGGGCGTCACCATTGCCGAGGCCGTGGCGGTGGGCTTGCCGATGGTCCTGTACGGGGCCATCCCCGGCCAGGAACGGGCCAACGAACGGTTCGTCACTGAGGCCGGCGCCGCCCGTGCCGGCAAGACCGCGACGGAGGCCGCGGCCACTGCGGCTGAACTCATGCGGCATCCGGAGGAGTTGGCGCGCATGGCGGAACGCGCCCGAGCTCTGGGCAGGCCGAATGCCGCCCGCGACGCCGCCGCGGCCATCGTGGAGCTTTGCGAAGGCCGCTGACACGCCCGGCAAACCCGGGCGGCCGGAGGACCCGACGGCTTCTTGGGGGAACCGGAGAACGGCCGCGACCGACCCCAACGCGGCGGTGGAGAGAGACGCGATGGTCAGGATGGCGACGGCGGCATGGCTGGCGGGCATGGTGAGTCTGTCGGCCGCGCAAACGACCGAACTCGCCCTGACGCTGGCCGCAGGCGAACGCGCCTGGACCACGGTGGCCGCGGGCGACGCCCGGGCGACCTGGAGTGGCTCCGGGCCGACGACCGAGGTCACGCTGACCAACGGTGCGGGGGTGGTCGGCCGCCTGGACCCGACGCCGACGGGGCTGGTCGACATCAGCCTCGCTGTGAGCGCGGAGGGGGCGTCCGAGCTGCGCGTGCAGTTCACCGACGACCCGGCACGGGCCCCCGTCTCCGCCCTGTGGACGGCAGAGGTCAGCGGCGCCAAGGCGCAGCGGCTAGCGGCGCGCCTGGCCCCGCCGGCCCCCGCCGAGTCCCCCCTGTACCTGTACGTGGGAGCCAAGGGCGACGGAACCTTGCGTCTCAGCGCCCTGGCGCTGGTCAGCGAAGCCCTGCCGCCCCGACTCGAGGCCGGGCCGCCTCCCGCTCTTCCGGACGGGTGGGAACCGGCCGGCTATCTCGACGCTCAGGCGCGCGAGGTGGCGGGCGCCACGGAGCTGCTGATCGAGATCAACGGCCTGCAGCTCTCCATCGAGCCGGAGACTTCCTGCGTGCTAGGGGGCTTTGCTCCGCTGTCCGCGTTCATCCTGGCGCGAGGGAACACGCCCCGCAAGCTCACCCTTGAGGGTGAGTTCCCGGCCGGCATTGCCTGCGACCCGCGCGAGTTCTCGATCACCAAGGGCGGTACGTCCCGGGCTCATCTGCGCGTCCAGGGCCTGCTCCCCGGCACCCACACGGGGCGCGTCACCGCGCGCTCCGGCCGCGAGTCGGCCTCCTTCCCCCTCCGCGTGACGGTTACGCGCGGTTACCCGTCGTTTGGGGCGGCAGCCGGGGAGCCCGCGGGCGCACGCCGGTGGCAGCTGCGAGAGGTCGTCGTCCGGGCGACGCCGACGTCCACGCTTCCCGAGCTCCTCGACCAGGCGCAGCCGATCCTG
>VGFB01000664.1 GCA_016869015.1 Armatimonadota bacterium | reverse complement strand
GGGCGTGAGCCCGTACGAGGGCAGAATGGCCGAGGTGGACCCTTCCACGATGAGCGTGCCACCCTGTTGAACGAACTTCGCCAGCTCCGTGACGCCCTCGAAGCCCATGCCGCCCCGGATGTCGTCGGCCTGATCCTGGACTCCCAGGTTGGGGGTCTTGTCGGTCTTGCGGTAGGGCAGTGGGAGCGTGCCCGTGCTCGCGACGCCGTTGACCATGGACTGGACGTCCCCGCCCACGTGCGGGAAGACGAGCACGTCGTACTTGGCGCGCAAGCCGCCCTTGCGGAGCTCGATGTCGCCGAAGTAGGTGTAGGGGATGCCGTAGCGGTCGAACGCGGCCCGCACCCAGCCCTCGTCCTGCGTGCGCGCCCAGGAGTGGATGTAGCCGACGCGCGGCACGTCGAGATCGTGCGTCGGGACGTCGGGCGCCCTGTCGGTCGCCCAGGCCGAAAGCCCCAGCTCGTTGAGGCTGGCCTCGAGCGCGGCGCGGTCTCCCTGCGGGATGATGACGGCGCCCGCGCGGAACGAGTGCCCGCCCAGCTCGAAGTCCTTCTCGGCCGCCTGCATGCGGACCTTCGCATTGCGGAAGCGGAACGTGACGAGCGACGCGTCCGTCGTGTTGTCGACCACGAGAACCGGGCCGGTGCCCGTCACGCCGCTGGCGGCCCGCACCGGCGCGGTGACGGGCGTCATGGCCTGCGTGAGCACGGCCGGGTCCTTGATCTCGCGGAGGTCGATGTTCCGCATGAGATGGAACGTCCAGCCAGTGTCGTCGTAGGGACGCGGGTTCTGCAGGCTGAACGCCTGCAGCGAGAAGTACATGTCGGCCATCGTGCGGAACGGCTGGTCCGCGCGGACCACGTAATCCCCGGCCTGCACCTGCACGCCGCCGGCCTGGAACGCCCGGTCGGCCCGGTGGAACTCGAGGCCCTGGGCCATGAGGTCGTTGACCATCTGGGCGGCGTCGGCCTTGCGGCGCTGGCCGGCGGGGATCACCCATGCGTTCACGGGCCCGTCCTTCCCCTTCTGTACCGACCGCCTTCCCTTGAGCCAGTAGTTCTCCAGGAACCACGGCGCGCGGTCGGCCACGTACTTGAGCGAGAACAGCGCCGCGGACTGCTGGATGTTGGTGTTGTTCCGGGGGCCCCAGGCGATCGAGTCGAGCGGCGGGTTCGGGCGGTACCACTCCCGGCTCGTCGTGGTCGCGCCCGCCCGCACCGTCCGGAGGTCCGGCCCGTAGCTCGCGACCTCGTAGAAGCGCCCGATCGCGTTATGCGTGTGCGCGATCGTGAACATGTAGTTCGGCGTCCACCCGTCGTAGAAGTTGAACGTCCACACGCCGGGGACGCCGCGCTTGGTCATCTCGACGACCTCGTTCTCCGCGAGCGTCCACCACTCGCCCACGGTGATGGCGTCGATCGCCTCGTTGTAGGGGCCGGTACCGGTGGAGACGTAAAGGTATGTCGACGCCTCGTGCAGGTCGTGCAGGATGACGGGGTGCCACTCGGACGCGCCGCGGTTGATGTTCTGCGTCAGCTTGAGCAGCTGGCCCATCGCATCGCGGTTGTTGTCGTGCGCCACGTACTTGCCCCAGAACATGAGCGGGAGGCGGGCCTCGCCCGCGGGCCGGGTCTTGTTGAAGTAATACGTGTCCACGTGCTTCTCGCGGCCGTCTACCTCAATGACCGGCGTGACGAGCGTGATGATGTTGCTGCGGATCGAGCGGATGAAGTCGGTCTCCTCGACCACCAGGCGGTAGGCCAGCTCCTGGAGCATCTCGGGTCCGCCGGTCTCTCCGGAGTGCATCCCGGCGGTCAGCCAGTACACGGGCTTGGCGATGCCGCCGATGAGGGCGCGCGCCCGCTCCTCGGTCGTCCTGCGCGGATCGGTCAGCTCGCCCAGATAGCCCTTGTACGTGTCGATGTTCGCGATGGTCTGCTCGTCGGCGATCGCCATCACGATCATCTCACGGCCTTCCTCCGTGGTGCCGAGCGACCAGACCGTGGCGCGCGGCGAGGCCTCGTCGATCGCCCTCAGATAGCGGTGGATGTCCTTGGCGTAGGTGAGCTCGCCGGGCGTGCCGATGATGCGGCCGTGGAACTTGAGCGGCGTCGGCACCGTCTCCGAAGCCGGCAGGTGATCGACCAGCTCGGTGGTGATGCGCGGATCCTGAAGATGCTGCCGGATGAGACGCGTGTACTCCTCGTCGTTACGCTGCTGGGCGTGGGCCAGGGCAGGCATCGCCAGGGCGGCGACGGCGAGCCCGAGGGCCAGACGGTGGAGCGCAGAGGTCCTGCGGCACATGGTGGCTCCCGGCGTGGGGTGAAGGGGGCCGCGAAAGGGGCGGCCTGAGTTGGGTCTATCTCCGACGGGGAGGACGCGCAAGGGAGGCGGAGTGCCGTGGAACGTCCGAAGCTTGCTGCTCCCCCGGGGCTCGCCCACGTTACCAGGGCCCTGCGCCGGCTCCTGGCCGATCGCCCGACCCCGATGGCAGCCGGCCGGGCTCGGAGGTCGCCCATGAGCATCGTCTACTACGCGCTGGTCGCCGCCGCGATCGTCCTGTTCTTCATGTCTCTCGGGGAGTGCGTCGCCCTCGCGCAAGGCCATGGCCGCTGGCGCGTCGCCGCGGCACGGGCGGCGGCTGGATCGGGTTGCGCCGGCATCGCCGTGCTGATGCTCGGGCGATTGCTGCCGGTTGTGGACGGGCTGGGTGGGACCGTGCTGCTGCTGGGCGGGGGGGCTTTGCTACTCGTGGCGCTGGCAGCACTGGTCGCCGGGTTGGCGAGGGCATGGGTAGGCGCCGCCCTATGCCTTGTGCCGGCGGCGGTCTTCGGAATCGCCGAGGTCGGGGTCAACTTGGTGCGGGACGTGTACGTCCGGAGGGAACCCTTGGAGGTGGCGGTCGAGTTCATGAAGTCCGGCCGGGGGAAGTTCTGTCTGCCAGACAGCGCCGGCCCGCCACCCCCCGGAAGCCGACTGGGATGTCAGGCGGCACGGCTCCAGCCGGCCGTGGATTCGCTCGCCGGCACCTGGAGCGGGACGGGGACGGGGCCGTTCGGCGTGAGCGCCCAGGACGTGCGCATCGACGACAGTCCGTTCCTCCCTCCGGACGTGTGGATCACCGAGCGGAAGCTCCAGGAGCGGACGGACTCGACCGCGGTGGCGCTCCTGCTGGGCCACTACGCTGTGGGGGCGTCGAACGAGCGTGTGACGCTCGACGCGGACATCTCCTTCACCGCCACCGTCGCCCTGGTGTCCCGTCAGGGAGTGTGGTTCGTGCGGGAGTTGACGGTGACGCGCTAGGTTTCGCGCCTCCGCGCCGGCCCGCCTCCCAACATGGGCAGCCGCTCCCCGGCCGCGGACAGCTCCACCAGCTGTTCGAGGTGGCGCAGGCGTGTGTCCTCTCGTTTCGCGCTGCCCACCCAGTGGATCGCGATGCGCCGGTACCCCGGCGGCTGCGCCTCGAAGAACGCCCACGCCTCGCGGTGCCGCCGGAACTCACGCTCCAGTTCCGGAGGGAAAGTGTCGGGGCGAGCCTCGAACGAGTACGAGCGCTGCTTCTCCGGATCGAAGCGCGCGAACGCCGCCTTGCCGGGCGCGGCCACGCGCCCCGCGGCCTCGAGCTCAGCGTAGCGACGCAGGTTCACGTCGCTCCACTTGCTCTGGGCCTTCCGAGGCGTGA
>VGFB01000663.1 GCA_016869015.1 Armatimonadota bacterium | reverse complement strand
GCCGCCAACAACTACCTGCGCTCGCCGGGGGACCCGTACAACTGGGTCGGGCCGAACGTGCACTTCCGGCACAACGGAGCGGCGAACGTCGCCTACTGCGACGGACATGCGAAGGCCTCGACGAAGAAGGCCAACGTCAGCGCGAATGACTCGTCTCTGGGGGATCTGTCGACCGATGACAGCGCGTATGACTTGCAGTGACGGCGGGCCGGATGGCGCTCCGCGTCATGCGGCCCCTCCAACGGCACTGGCGGCGCTGGCGCTCCTCGCGTGCGTGACGGGGTGTCGGACAAGCACGTCCGACGCCCCGGCGCCCGCGCCGGCGAAGACCTCGCCGTGGCCGCGCACGTTCACCGACGCCGAGCAGGCCTCGACCACGCTCGAGGCGCCGCCACAGCGGATCGCTTCCCTCTCGCCCGCGATCACCGAGATGGTGTTCGTGCTGGAGGCGGGTGGCCGCCTGGTCGGCGTGACGGAGTACTGCGACTACCCCCCGCAAGCGAAGCAGCTCCCGACCGTCGGCGCCTACACCGGCTTCAGCCTCGAGCGCGTGCTCTCGCTGAAGCCCGACCTCGTCCTGGGGATGCGCGGCACGGCGAAGGAGGCCATCAGCGGCCTGCGGCAGGCGGGCGTGCCGGTGCTGGTCTACGACCCGGTGAGCGTGGGCGACGTCCTCGACCTGATGGACCTGCTGGCGGGGATCGTCGGCGACGAGGGCGCTGGGAACGAGGCGGTGCGACAACTGCGGGCCCGCGTCGAGGGGGTGCAGGCCGAGGCCGCGCAGCTCCCGCGCCGTCCGCGTGTCCTCTGCGCGGTGCAGATCGAGCCCCTCTTCGCCGCCGGGCCGGACAACCACATCGACGACATGATCCGCCTCGCCGGCGGCGAGAACGCCGCGGGGGATGCCGACGTCCCCTGGCCCCAGTACTCGCTCGAGCGCATGCTGCAGAAGGACCCGGAGGTCATCCTGGTCCCGCAGGGCTACATGGGCGATGCGGAGGGCGAGGCGCAGAAGACCTTGCGCTCCTCCAAGGCGTGGTCGGGGACGACCGCGGTGAAGCGAGGCGCGGTCGTCGAGATCCCGGATGATCTCATCACGCTACCCGGACCGAGGATCGTGGAGGGTCTGGGGATGATGGCGAAGGCAGTGCGGGACGCGGCGACCGCCGAGGCAAGTGAGGCCGATGAGTCCGCCAGGCAGTGAGCCGCCGGCCATCGAGGCCCGCGGTCTCGTGTGCGGCTACGAGGGGCGCGAGGTGCTGCACGGGCTCGACCTGACCGTGTCGCGCGGCGCCTTCCTGGGCGTGCTCGGCCCGAACGGCTCGGGGAAGAGCACGCTGCTGAGGGCGATCACGGGCGCCCGGCCCCTGACGGCGGGGGAGGCGACGCTGCTGGGCATTCCGGTGAGGCGCGCGCACCGGCGGCGGATCGCTCAGCGTGTGGGCGTCGTGCCGCAGGCCACCGGCGTGCCGTTCGAGTTCACCGCCCGCGAAGTGGTGGCGATGGGCCGCGCGCCCCACATCACGCGCCTCCACGGCGAATCGGAGCGGGATCGGTACGCCGTCGAGGCGGCCCTCGATCGCACGGACACCCAGGCGCTGCGCGACCGGTTCGTCTCGGAGTTGTCGGGCGGCGAAGCGCAGCGCGTCATCATCGCCCGCGCCCTCGCCCAGGAACCCGAGTTGCTGCTACTGGATGAGCCCACAGCCTTCCTCGACCTCAACCACCAGATCGACGTGTTCGAGCTTCTCCGCCGGCTCAACCGCGACCAGGGCCTGACCGTGCTGTGCGTCTCCCATGACCTCAACCTCGCGTCGCTCTACTGCGACCGGGTCATCCTGCTCCGCGAGGGACGGATCGCGGCGGACGGAGCGCCCGGCGATGTGGTGACGACCGAGCAGATCCGGGAGGTCTACGGGGCGCAGGTGCTGGTGGATACGGACACGCCCTCCGGCCGCCCGCGCGTGACGCTGATCGGCGGGAGCCTCCCATGAGGATTCGCCGCGCAACCGTGGCTCTCTGCCTGCTGATCGCGCTCGCGCTGGTGGCGCTGCTGGCCCTGTGCACGGGCGCGGCGAGCCTCTCGCCCGGGGACGCCCTGAGGGGGCTGTTCGCCGGGCCGCCCGCTGAGGGCGCCGAGGCCGCGGCCGCGCAGGGCATCGTCTGGAACATCCGCCTGCCGCGCCTGCTGCTCGCGCTCCTCGTGGGCGCCGGGCTGGCGGTCGCGGGCGTGGTGATGCAGGCGTACTTCCAGAACCCGATGGCCGACCCGTACATCGTGGGGGTCTCGGCCGGGGGGGCGCTGGGGGCGACCGCGGGGTTTGTGCTCTGGTCGGGCAGCACGATCCTGGGCCTGACCACGCGCTCGCTGTTCGCCTTCGTCGGGGCGACGAGCGTGACGGTGCTCGTCTACTGCCTCGCCCGGCGCGGGGGGCGCGTGCACACGGTCATGCTGCTGCTGACGGGGCTCGCGATCAGCGCGCTGGCCTCGGCGCTCTGCTCGCTGCTGGTGATGGTGGCGAAGGCCTCCGACATGCAGCTCGTCGTCTTCTGGCTGATGGGCAGCGTGGCCGACCGGGGCTGGACAGCCGTCTGGGTGCTTGCGGGGCCCGTGCTGCTCAGCCTCCTGGCGACCTACCTCTTCACCCGCGAGCTCAACGTCATCCTCATGGGCGAAGAGGTCGCCCACCACCTCGGCGTCGATGTCGAGCGGACGAAGCTCATCCTCCTCGCGCTCTCGGCGATCCTCGCCGCCTGCTGCGTCGCGATCAGCGGGATGATCGGCTTCGTCGGCCTCATCGTCCCCCACTTCATGCGGCTCCTCACGGGCCCCGACCATCGCGCGCTGTTGCCCGCAGCCGCTCTCGGCGGAGGGGTGCTCCTTGCCGCCGCAGACGTCGTCGCCCGGTCTGCCGCCGCCCCCATCGAGATCCCCATCGGCATCGTCACCTCCATCCTCGGCTGCCCGTTCTTCCTCTTCCTGCTGCACCGGGCGCGCGTCGTCAAGGCGTGACGGCCACGAAAGGGGAAGCTCTGAAGACTCGAAGAACGGCGGAAGACGGCTTCCTGCCGTCCGTGCCGTCACGTAGGGGCGCGGTCAATCGCGCCCGCTCCCCTCATCGTCCGGCCACCGCCGTCACGCTCCCGTCCATACCGGCGACGTAGACGACCCCGTCGGCGACGGCCGGGTCGGCCATGGCATAGAGGCCGGGAACCGCCGGGAAGGCGAAGCGCACCTGGCCCGACGCGGCGTCGACGGCGGAGAGCGTGCCGAGGGACGAGAGCGAGTAGACGACTCCGCCGCGCTCGATGGGTGCGGCGGCGATGGAGCCAAGAGGCACGTCGGCTTTCCAGACCTCGGCGCCTGTGTTGTCGAGCTTCACGAGGCCCTCCTCCGTGGTGCGGAGGTACACGGACTGCCCGTCCTCGGCAAGCCCAACTCCCGAGACCTTCTGCCGTGAGCTCACCAGCGCCCCGTTCCTCACGTCCATCACCGAGAGGTGGTACTTCCGGTCGGCGATGTAGAGCCGCTCCCCGCAGACCACGGGGCCGCAGTCCGCCGGCGAGTAGTACTGCTTCGCGCCGCCCTCCAGCGTGCCGGACGCCGGCGAGCGCCAGCGCACTTCGCCGGAGTTCACATCAAGCGCGTACACGAACGTGTCCCACGCGCCGAAGCAGAGGA
>VGFB01000662.1 GCA_016869015.1 Armatimonadota bacterium | reverse complement strand
TCCCCCTGGGGCAGCGGCGCCAGCAACAACCGGTAGTCGCGCGCGGGTCCCGAGAAGACGAGCAGGTCGCCGGCGGGGCTCAGGGCGGCCATGTAGGTGTAGCCCAGCTCGGGGGCGACGAGGCGCGGCTCGGAGCCGTCGGCATTGGCGACCACTACGTTCCCGACCGAGCCGTCGTGCACCGTGTAGGCGATCCGCTTCCCATCGACCGAGGGCGCGTAGCCGTAGGCGTCCAGCCAACGCGAGCCCAGGAACTCATCCCGCGCCAGGCTCGTGACCTCCGTGCCGTCCGGGCGGCAGCGGTAGATGCGGTAGCGCCCCGTCGCGTTCGACTGGAAGTAGATCCACCGACCGTCCGGGCTGCAGCCCGGGGCGTCGGTGACTGCCCCCAGATCCACGACCTTCCGCAGCCCCGTGCCGTCGGCCCGGATCGCGTGGATCGCCGCGGTGCAAGGCGTGATCCGCACGCCGCCGGGAATGTCCTCTGTCTCGTATTCGCCTTCCCAACTCCGCAGCGAGAAGACCAGCTCCGGCTCCGCCGAGGCGGCCGCCGTGCAGCTCAGGAACACAGTCGGACCGGCCCACAGGCAGCGCATGTGTCTCCTCCGTAGGCGCGGGCGGGTGCTGCAGGCCGTTCCTCGGCGACTGAGGAAGGAACGTTCGCGTTGCAGCCACGCCGCCCTTGGGAGTGTACCGCCATGTTCCGCCCTCTGCCGTGCGCGTTCCTTCTTGCCGTCGGTCTCTCGGCCTGCGCCCAGGCGCCGTGGGCCACGGACCTCGCCTACTCGGGCGGGGGGTACTGGCCTGCGCGGGTGAAGGTGACGGTGCGGAACACCGGGCCGGAGGCGCTCGCAGGCGCACCCGTGAAGGTGACGGTGGGCGAGCTGGAGGGACACGCAAACCTGGTCGGCCTGCCGGCGGAGAGCCTCCGCGTCTGCACGGCCGGAGGGCAGGAGCTGCTGCTCGAGTGCGCCGACGCGGACGGGCTGCCGAAGCATGAGGGCGCCTTGGTCGCGGGCGACGTGATCACGCTGCCGGTTGAGGCCCCGGCCGACGGCGCGGCAGACGTGTACGTCTACGCGGGGAACTCGGAGGCCTGGATGCCCCCCGAGTACCTCGGCGGGGACTTCGCGAACGGCGGCTTCGAGCTGGGAGAGACGGCGCCTGCGGGCTGGCAGACCTCCGGCATCGACGAGACGCATCGCATGTTCTTCCAGGAGGGTGGTGCGCGGTCGGGCGACCGCTGTGCGCGGTGTGAGGTGGACGCCGGCGCGGAGGCGACGTGGATCAAGTACCACCAGGGCCCGATTCCGGTGATGCCGGGGACGAAGTACCGCTTCACCGCCTGGGTGAAGGCAGAGAACATCGTCGGCTCGGCGGGCTGGTACATTCACGTCAACGGCGACCAGCCGCAGCTCATCAACCGCTCCGGCACGTGGAACGGGACGTTCGACTGGCGGGAGGTCGTGATCGAGTTCGAGGTGCCGCCGACCGGCACGGAGTTCAACTGCGGGACGCTCCTTCACGGGAGTGGTACCGCCTGGTTCGACGACGCGAGGCTGGAGGCGCTGGGCGAGACGACCGTGCGCATCTCGGTCGGGGCGACTGAGCGCATGGAGCTCGCCCCCGTCGCGCCGCAGGCGGGCTGGGACGCCGCGAAGGAGTGGACCTGGCGCACGCCGGTGGTGGTCCGCAGCTTCAGCGATGCGGCGAGCCAGGCGCTGCTGGTCTCGGTGGACATGCACCGGCCGCGCACGCTGCTGGCGAAGCACGCGGGCTGGCGCTACGACCTGCCGGTACGGGTGATCGATCCCGAGGCCCCCGGCGAGCCCCTCCCCTGCACGTGGGTGGACGCCCGGCTGCTGACCGTCACCGGCGTCGCCGCCCGCACCGAGAAGACGCTGATGGTCTACTGGTCGGCGGCCAAGAGCCCCTCCGGGGCGAGCCAGGTGGTGCCCCTCGCCGAGTGGGCCTCCGGCGAGCTGAACCTGGCGCAGAACGGCAGCCTGGAGACCGCGCAGGGCGAAACCGCCGCCGGCTGGCCCAGCGCGGAGGAGGGACAGCCTGTCTCCGCGCGGTTCACGGTGAAGCGTGTGAAGGGCGGCGTCGCGGGCGACTGGTGCCTCGAGCTGAACGTACCCGACAACGGCGAGGCCGTGGGGTGGGTCGGCTCGCGACAGAGCATCCCCGTTCAGCCGCAGACCCGCTACCTGCTGGGCGCGTACCTCAGCAGCGAGGCGCTGAGCGGGAACGCGATGGTCCACGGCCACTTCCGCCAGGCCGATGGCTCGCTCTCGGACTTCAGCCCGTTCTTCGGCACCTCGCCCGGTGTCTCAGGCACCCAGGACTGGACCTTCACCTCCACCCAGGTCACCACGCCCCCGGACTGCGCCTTCATCCAGGTCCACCTGACCATGAACATCACCGGGATCGCGCGCCACGATGGCGTGGTGCTGCTGCAAGCCGACTCGGGCGAGGTCGGCGGGATCGAGGGCGCAGATGGAGGCGCGGATGAGCGGCTGTCGGTCTGGCCGGTCAACCCGATGGTGAAGGTCTTCCACGACGACTGGCCGCTCGCGGGTCAGCGCGTGGCGAAGCTCTACGCCTGCCGCAATGAGCGCGAGCCGCTGCAACTGGCCCTCCGCGCGAACCGGGCGACGACGCTGCTCGTGACGCCGACCGGTCTTACCGGCCCCGGAGGCGCGACGCTGGACGCGCCGGCGGCCTACCAGGTCGGCACCGTGCCCATCGACTTCCCCATCGGCTACGCCAGCAGCACCCAGCCGGCCTACCACCGGCTGAAGCCGACGCACCCGGGCAGCGACGGCTGGGCGGGGCAGTGGCCCGACCCGCTCATCGCGCTGCACACGCCTCGGGTCGA
The DNA here is from genome assembly GCA_016869015.1 of Armatimonadota bacterium. Classification (GTDB taxonomy): domain Bacteria; phylum Armatimonadota; class Zipacnadia; order Zipacnadales; family VGFC01; genus VGFC01. The sequence continues at coordinate 801 of VGFB01000662.1, read as the reverse complement.
CGTTCCGGCGGAGGAGACCCAGGCACTCTGGTTCGACTTCACCATTCCCACCGACGCGCGCCCGGGCGAGTACCGGGGTGCCGTGGACATCGACGCCGAGGGGGAGAAGCTCACGGTGCCGGTGACGCTCACCGTCTGGCCCCACGTTCTCCCCGAGCGCAAGCACTGCAAGTCCATCTACGATCTGCGCAGCGGGCCGGGCTGGGACCTCTTCCCGGGCGACGACCGGCAGGCGATGGTCGAGAGCTGGTACCGCTTTCTGTCCGAGTACGACGTGTCGCCCGGACTCATCTACCCGGACCCGCAGTTCAAGTACGAGAACGGGAAGCTCAGCATCGACTACACAGGCTTCGATCGGTCGTGCGAGGTGTTGTTCGACGAGCTCCACGCCAACGCGGCCTATACGCCCTGGTTCTTCTACGCGCTGGGCTGGGCCTACCCGCCGAAGCAGTACTTCGGCCACGAGCCCTTCACGCCCGAGTGGAACGCGATCTTCCAGGGCGCGCTGGCGGACTTCTACGCCCACTGCAAGGCGCGGGGTTGGGACCAGTACTTCGTGTACTACCTCTCCGACGAGCCGCATGAGAGCGTGCCCGGAGTCGTTGACAACCTCAACCGCATCGCCGATCTCGCGCGCGAAGCGGTGCCCGACATCCTCGTCTACTCGAGCACCTGGACCCACATCAAGGGCCTGGACAACCACCTCAACCTGTGGGGCATCGGGCCGCACGGGAGCTTCCCCATCCCCGAGGTCGAGCAGCGGCGGACGGAGGGTGACCGCTTCTGGTTCACCACCGACGG
>VGFB01000661.1 GCA_016869015.1 Armatimonadota bacterium | reverse complement strand
GAATCGCTCGGCCTCCCAGCGCACGTTCGTCTTCTCCGGCTCACTGATGCGGAAGGCCGTGTCGCCGAGGAACTGCGCGTTCCACTCCGCCACGCAGAACTCCCAGGGCACCACGGCGCTCCCGAACTCCCGATGGCCCCGGTACCAGCCCCGGTACATCGTCCAGTCCCACGTACAGGGCACCATGTACTCGCAGGTGAAGACGGGCTTCACGCCCTCCGTCGCCCAGTGCTCGAACCAGTCGGATAGCTCCTGGATGGGCGCGAAGTTCGTGTAGAAGTTGGTGGTGTGCATCGAGCCGAGGTTGCCCGAGGAGTGATGGTAGACGAAGCGGGTCGGGTCGAGCCGCGAGATGATCGCCTCGGCCCGCAGCGCCAGCCGCACGTTGTTGCGCGACCACTCATCCCGCGGGTCGTTGACCCCGTCGATCAGGTCCGGGTTCATGTCCTCGCTGTAGCCGGTGGAGTTGTGGCTGGTCGAGTAGGCGATCACCGAGGGGTGCGTTCCCGCCACGCGCGTGTAGAACGCCGCGTGGGTGGCGTAGCCGTTGGCCTGGTCCGCTTCCGCCGCCTTCCAGTCGTAGTGCCCGAAGTGCGGCTGCGAGAGCGCGACCAGCATCCCCACATCATCGGCCGCCCGCAAGGCCTCCTCGAAGCCGAGGTGCGAGCCCGGCTCGCAGCCGTAGTTGTGGGCATACACGAAGTTGATCCCGAAGCTCTTCAGCCGCTCCAGGCTCTCCCGTGCCCCGTCATAGCTCGCCCATGCCGCCCCCACCTGCGCATTGTCCAGCGGCACGCCCGAGAGGAACACGCGCGTTCCGTTCAGGATGAAGTCACGCCCCTCGATCCGGAACTCGCGGAACCCGGTCCGGCGCGGCCAGGCGACATCGACCGCCTGCCCGCCGCCGTCCAGCAGGGAGACGGTCACATCGTACTGGTTGTCGGGTGTGTGGAGGTCCCATAGCTTCTCCGGCAACCACTCCTGCGCGAACTCGACCCAGCCCTCCTGGAGGTCGTCGGCGCCGAAGGCCTCGCTGGTGAACTCCCGCACTGCCCGCTCGCCCTCCGCAACGCGCACCCGTAGGGCGTACCGTCCCTCGGCGGCCAGGTCCCGCAGCTCCGCTCCGAAGGTCACGCGCTTGTCACCTACAGAGGTACGGACCCGCACGTCGGTGATCTCCGGACCCGCCTCGCTGCCGCACAGGAACAGATCCCCGCACAGCCCTCGCCGCTCCACGCTCCCCTGCACCTGCCGCGCCGAGGCCGTGTCGTTGTAGGAGAGCATCACGCCCTGCAGCGGCATCGCCGTCACGAGCAAACTCAGCCGGTGCGTGCTCCCCGGTCGACACGCCGCCGTGAGGTCGAGGTCCCCCGCGGGGAAGCGGATCTCCCCCGCCGGCGCGCCGTCGAGGTAGACGGCGGCGTGCGAGTTCACGTACTCGGCGCTCAGCGCGATCCGTCGGCCACCCCATTCCTCCGGGACGGTGATCTCGCGCTCATACCACGCCCGGCGAATCCCGCCGAGGTTGGTGTCGGCCCAGCTCGGGTGTGCAAACACGGTCTGGCAGTCCTTCTGCAGCCAGTTCTGCAGGCCCGGCCAACAGCCCGGGACCTTGAAGTGACCCCAGCCGTCGGTGGGCGCAGCCTCACCCTCGCCGGCCGGCTGCCATCGCCAGAGCCCGTTCAGGCACACGCGCTCCCGGGTCGGCGTCGCCTCGCGCCAGGCGCGTCCAAGGTCCCAAACGGCCGTCACACCCGGGGGTAGCGAGGCCTCCGCGTCCGCCTGCCCCCAGGCCGCCTTGCCCGCGACCAGCCCGCCGATCACGACCGCGGCCAACGTCAGCGCCTCGCCTCTCATCCTGATCTCCCTCCCGTCAGCCTGCTCCGCACGCTTCGCCGTCCGCCTCACTTCCTACTTCCTGAAGGACTCCCCTGCCTCTGTGGCCAAGTGCCCTGCGATGGTAGCACCGCAGGCCTCCAGCCCGTGGCCGTCGCACCGGTCCTCACTCAGAGGGAGCCCGATGGTCGTAGCCTTCCTCACCCTCCTGTCCCTCCGCGCCGCCGGGCAGGCCAATGCGCCCTCCCCCCCGCTCCACGCCCGCGGCCCGGCGGCCATACGAGGCGTGGTCCCTTCCGCGGCGACCGTGGGGCGCTACGAGCGGCTTGAGCTGACCGTCGATCTCTCCGCCTTGCATGACAACCCCTACGACCCTCAGCAGGTCGACCTGACCGCCTCGTTCACGGCTCCGTCGGGGACAACCACCGTTGTCCCGGGCTTCTACTACCAGGGCTACCGGCGGGAGGGGAGCGACCCGGAGTCTCCGATCCTCGCGCCCGAGGGCGACCCCGACTGGAAGGTGCGCTTCGCGCCGACCGAGGTCGGCGAGTACCGCTGCACGGTCCGCCTGCGCAACGTCTTCGCGGGAGAGACCCTCGACGCCTCGGCCCCGCCGGTCGAGTTCCAGTGCGTCCCCTCCGCCTCGTCCGGGTTCATCCGGGTCGCGCCTGATGGCGAGCCGCGATTCACCCTCGACTCCGGAGAGCCGTTCCGTCCGGTCGGCCAGAACGTGCAGAACGACTGGATCGACTACCGGCACACGAGCCTGCTCGCCGAGTCGGGCGCCAACTGCGTGCGCGCGTGGCTGTTCTGCCACTGGACGTGGCTGGAATGGACGCCCATGACGCCCGAGTGGGCCGGGCCCGGGCACTGGATCCGCCAGTACGGCGGCGCCGGGGTCTACAACCAGGGGCTCGCGTGGATCGCCGATCAGTACCTGGAGCGGTGCGAGCGCGACCGGCTGCGGGTGATGGTCTGCTTCGGCGCCGCGCACGAGGTCAACGCGGGTGACGACATCGCGCGCTGGGGCGGTCACCCCTACAACCGCGCGAACGGCGGCTTCCTGGACAAGCCCGAGGAGTACTGGAGCGACCCGCGCGCGCGGCAGCTGGCCAGGAACCGCCTGCGGTACATCGCCGCGCGCTACGGGTACAGCACCGCGGTATGGGCCTGGGAGTTCTGGAACGAGCTGGGCGATGCCGGACCCGACGTGACGGCGTGGCATCGCGAGATGGGCGACTACCTCCGCAGCGTCGATCCGAACCGTCACCTGCTGACCGTCAGCACCTGGCAGCCGGAGCCCGACCGGCTGGCCCCGATCTGGGAGCTGCCGCAGATCGACTTCACGCAGAGCCACCTCTATGCCCCCTCGCCGGCCTTCGAGCCGACCATTGCCGCCTACCGGCGACTCTACGGCAAGCCGCACGTCGTGGGCGAGGGCGGGGGACTGGCGGCCTCGCCGGGGGGCGGAGACTCCGCGAGGAACGCCTGTACGGTGGACCCGGAGGGGATCGACTTCCACAACTCCCTCTGGCTGCCGGTCATGGCCGGCGCGGCGGGCGGCACGCTGGCCTGGCACTGGCGCCAACGAATCGAGCCGAACGGGCTGTCGCCGCAGTACGGCGCCCTGGCGCGCTTCCTGAGCGCCGCCCCGCCGGGCGTCGTCCGCCCGATCCCGGTAGGAGTGCAGGTCCATTCCGCAGCTTCGGACGCTCCGCGCTACTCGCCGGCGGTCGTCGTGCCGCTGGGCGCGGCATGGGGCAGCCGAGCCCCGGAGGACCGGTTCGTGCTGCGGCCCGACGGCACCCTCGAGCATCCGGAGCGACTCACCCGGGGGCTGTTCGGTA
>VGFB01000660.1 GCA_016869015.1 Armatimonadota bacterium | reverse complement strand
GATGGCGGTCCGCATGTCCGGCAGGCCCATCTGGGCGATCACGGAGCCGTCGCAGAACTGCACGGCGGAGTGTAGGATGCTCTGATGGTGCACGACGACCTCGATCTGTGGGAAGGGGACGCCGAAGAGCCAGTGCAGCTCGAACAGCTCGAACCCCTTATTGGCCAACGTCGCCGAGTCGATGGTGACCTTCCGGCCCATCTTCCAGGTCGGGTGGTCCAGCGCCTGGGCGGGAGTGACTTGCCCCAACTCCTCCATCGAATACGCCGAGAACGGCCCGCCGGATGCGGTGAGAATGAGCTTTTCTATGCAGGCCGGGTCCTCGCCGTTGAGGGCTTGGAACACGGCGGAGATCTCACTGTCAATCGGCAACAGGGCCGCGCCGGACCGCGCCGCGGCGCTCGTGACCAGCGCGCCGGCGGCGACCAGCGGCTCCTTGTTGGCGAGCGCCACGCTGTTGCCGGCCTCCAGGGCCGCGAGCACCGGTGCCAGGCCGGCCAACCCCGAGATCGCCCCGACCACGAGGTCCACATCCGGGCGCGCCGCCAGCTCCTGCGCCCCCTTGTCGCCCGCGAGGAGGCGCCGGGCCCCTCCGTCGGCCAGGTTCTCGAGCGCCGCATAGCGCCCGGCGTCGGAGATGCAGGCGTCCGCGCCGAACTCGGCGGCCTGCTGCGCCAGCTCCTCGACGCGGCTCCCCGCCACCAACCCCGCGACTTCCAGCCGGTCGGGATGCTCGCGGATGACCTCGAGCGTCTGCCGCCCGATGGAGCCCGTGCTCCCCAAGATGACGACCCGTTTGCGTGTCACAGACTGCCCACCCACTTCGCGAGCGATCGAGCCTCAGGCGGGACGCCCACAGGCCTCCCACAGGCCGGTTCCGGTCTCCACGAGCAGTTTCGCGTTCTCGACGCCGGTGCGCCACGCCTCCGGGATGGCAGCCAGGCCGTTGTACGCGCCCGAAATGCCGCCCGCAATGCAGGCGATCGAGTCGGAGTCCCCGCTGGCGTTGGCCGCCGTGAGGACCGTCGAGCGGTAATCGCCCGGCGACCGGATGAAGCAGTACAGCGCGCACGCCATGGCTTCCTCGGCGACCCAAGCGTCCCCCAGCACGTCGAAGGCGCCCTCCGGCGCCATGCTCAGCGCCTCGGGAACTTGCCCTAGTTTGGCGACGAACTCCGGGCTGATGCTCTGGGTAGCCTCCACGAGCTGCGGTAGGAAGCCCTCGGGCGGCGTGTCAGCCAACGCCAGCGCCACCGCGAGCGCATTCGCCACGGCGCCCGCCACGGCACAGGGGTGGCCGTGGGTGATCAGGCTGCTCTGGCCGGCGATGGCGAGCAGACGAGCGCGATCCGCCCCGCAGCACAGACCGATCGGGGCGGTCCGGATGGTGGACCCACAGCCCTTGGACTCCTCGACCCCGCTCTCCCGCCACGAGCGCCCGGCCTGCAGCCGGCGGCAGGCGCTCATCGTGGTGCTCCCCGGAGCCCGGTCGTTCTCCGGGCTCTGCGCCCACGCCAGCAGCTCTCCCGCGATGCCGCCCAGCACCTGCTCCGGCTGGTCGTTCCCGTGGCGGATCAGCGCCGCCGCTACCGCCAGGCTCATCTGGGTGTCATCGGTGTAGGAGCCTCGAGGGTGGGACCGCGGCGCCACGAAGTCGGTGATCCCCTGCGGCCCATGGCGCCGGCGGATCTCCTCTGCCCCAATGAACTCCACCGGGAAGCCCAGGGCGTCCCCCACGGCGAGACCAACGATCGCTCCCTGGAACCGCTCTCTCATTGCGCACCTCCGGCCGGGTCCACGCCTTACGACTCCTTCTCGATTCGCCGCGAACCTCCCCTCGGCCTCCGTGCACCGGCCCGACAACAGACAGCCCGGAACGCCACTGCGTTCCGGGCTGTCTGGAACCTCCATCTGAGCCGGGCGAGGCCCGCTCAGCGACTTACCAGGTCGTGCACCACGCCGCGCCGACGCCGAACTCCCGATCGGTGCCGTTGTCCACTGTCAGCAGATCGATCGTGAAGTCCTCGTAGGGGCGCGCGCGCACGGCGAAGTTGAACTCCTCGCTGTCGTACTCGCCGATGACGTCGACGTCCTCATGCAGGGCCAGCTTGACGCTGCCGAAGATGCCGCTGATCGTGTCGCCGCTGGCGCCGCCGATGTTGACCGTGATCGGCACCTCGCCGTCCGGGTTGAAGACCTTGCTGATCACGCCAAACCACGTCTGGTCGATCTCGTCGGAGAGGTCGATCACACCCGCGGCCACGGCCGGGTTCTTCTCATCCTCTTCCACGAACAGGTACTTGGCGTTGAACAGCAACTCGTCGTCGCTGCCCGCGGCCTCGGGGTTCCACCACGTCGCGCCGATCTCGACCTTGGGGATCGGGGCGGCGTTCACCTTGCCGGCCCCATCGAGGGTATCCTGGATCCAGTGGTAGCCGACGTTGAGACCCTTCACCGGAGGCAGCTCGGTGGTGGGCGTGACCACGGCGCCGGTCAGGCCGAGGACACTGGGTGCGTTGGTGCTGAGTGTGACGGCATCATCCTGAGCGATGGCGGGTACAGCGAGCGCTACTGCGAAGCACACGGCAAGTGCAAGAACGCGAGACATGGGTGCCCTTCCTCCCTTGGTGTGGCGGCTATACGCGCCAGACGGTGGACGAGACCACCCGCGCCGCTGTCCCTGTTTCGCGGCCGGGAGCTCGTCAGGCCAAACTCTACCACACCGCCGCGTGCTTGACAAGAGCCCGACAAGCCCCGCCGACTGCCCGAACGGCGTCAGCGGATGAGGACGACGGTCGCCGGGTCAGGCGTGATGCGGAGGGCGAGAGCGCCCCCGTCGCGCTCTGCCTGGACGGCAGCGCCATCGGCAACAGGAGCCACTTCGCCCCGCAGCCGCGTCTGTGCAAGATCGATGCGCAGGTCGGCGGTCGCGGGCGACAAGGTCGGGAACCTGTCGACGACGCAGAGCACCGTCCCCACCCTCCCCTGCCGGAGGATGACCCGGTGGCGGGCCGGGTCGGAGGCGAGTTGGAGGGTCGGCGGTCCGAGCACGGCCTCCGCGACCCGCAGGAGCCAGTCGCCGGTGAGGAGGCCGGCCTCTGCCGTGGCCAGCCAGCACGCAGTCCCCTTCCCGAAGGCGCAGCGCGTCAGGAGGGGACGGGGCTCGCCGTCCTTCGGCTCGCGGAAGGCGGCCAGCACCTCGGCGCGAGCCGGTTCGGCGATGAGAGCCGGGCCTTGGAGCGGAGGGGCGGTCGGGCTGGCGGGGGAGTGGAACTCCGTCTCGAGGACATAGGGCGGACGCCGCGACAAGACCTCGCCGTCGGGGGCGATGAGCTCGATCTCCTCGATGTCGGCGAGGTTCCTCGCCTGCCCGCCCGCGGTCGCGGCCCGAACGTGAACCCGGATACCCAGGGTCGTGCGCGGAGGATCGAGGGCGCACTCGACCGCCATGGCGCTGTTGTCCGGGAAGGTCGCCGCGAGCTCCCAATCGCCGGCGTTCCAGGTCAGCACATCGAAGTCCCGGAGCAGGTAGCCCCCGCGGCGCGAGAGGACGCGCACCTTCGCGATTGGGGCCTCGCCCGGCAGGTTCACCTGCGCCCAGTGGGGCATGGGGGAGTCGGCCGAGGCCCACCCGGCCTCGGTGCCGTCCACCAGGTTGGCCCGTACCCATCCGTGCCCGTACTCCGA
>VGFB01000659.1 GCA_016869015.1 Armatimonadota bacterium | reverse complement strand
GACGTTGCACGTCCCCGCGTCCAAGTAGACGTGCCCCAGCACGTTCCAGCGCATCGCCGCGATGTCGTAGTTGTCGTGCAGCACGTTGTAGGCGACCTGCGAGTTCAGCCCGTTCAGCGTCCCGGCGCTGCAGTAGTAGCCGGTGATGAAGCCCGCGTCGCGCGTCTGCAGCATCCCGTTGTACAGGTGGTTATGCGCGAAGAGGGTCGCCAGGTAGTCCATGCCGCCGCGCGTGCGTGAGGCCAGGTTGGGGCCGTTGCCGTAGAAGTTGAAGAAGTGCCGGCCGGCGTTACGCATCGTGTTGAACGTGACCACGTGCCCGCCGACCAGGAAGTTCTCGTAGTCGTTGAAGTCGCTCACGGCGTCGGTGATCGCGTTCAGGTAGTGCGCCGTGTAGCTGACCTCATCGATGAGGCAGTTGTGGATGGTGTGATGGTAGCCGCGCAGATGGAAGCCGGCGCCCGCGCTGATCCGGACGCTGCAGTTCAGGAACGCGTTGTCGTGCCCGCCGACGAAGATGCCGGTGTCGCCGGACTTGATCGTGTCCTTCCCGTCCTCCAGTTGGCCCATGCCATGGTGTTTGGTGAAGTGGGAGATGTACGACAGGTCGCACCGGTCGAAGGTGCACCACGCCGAATCCTGCATCCGCACCGAGGCCGCCTTCACCGCCAGCCCCTCGAGGCGGATGTGCTCCCGCTCGCTCAGGTCGAAGGCCAACTGCCGCGCCTTGGCTTCGATGGCCGTCGGCTCGCCGTCGGTCTTGGGGATGAGGTAGAGCGTGTTGTCCTGCCAGTGCCACTCGCCGGGCCGGTCGAGCGCGTTCAGATGTCCGACGATCATCCCGCGCCCTTCCTCGGTGTTCGGATCGCCGCCGCCGTAGGCGCTGCCGAACCACCAGCCCCGCGTCCGGTCGCCGACGGTGATCTCGCCCGACTTGCTGCTCTCGATCACGCCGCTCTGGCCGCACCAACCCTCGAAGTGCACGCCGTAGTAGAGCGCGCCCTTCCAGTGGTCGTCCGGCTGGCCCTCAAGCAGCTTGCTGACGATCCGCCCCGGCTGCTCCTGCTTCGTCTCCGAGGGGATCGAGAACTCGCCGAAGGTCGGCCACAGCGGCGAGAGGTCGGCGACGTACATCTCCAGCCCCGGCGCCGGCTCGTTCGGGAAGCGCGCCTCGATCAGCGCTTCCCCCCCGGCGAACACCTGGTTGCGGCCCAGGCCCAGCGTCCACGGCATCGCCGCCTGCCACACGTTGCCCTCGCCGCGCGTCCAGCCCGTCACCAGGTCACATCCACTCACGATCGGCTTCTCGCCCGAATGCGCCTTCAGCGTGATCGGCTGCTCCGCCGTTCCGCTCCGGGGGAAGACGACCGTCTCCCGATAGACGCCCTCGCGGATCAGCAGCGTGTCACCAGGCTGCAGCTTCCCCACGCTGGCCTGCAGCGTCCGCCAGGCCTCGGCGGGCTCCGGTCCCCGACCGGTGTTCGCGTCGTTGCCCTGCGGCGAGACGTAATACTCCGCAGCCCACGCTCCTGTGGACATCACGGTGAGAGCCGCCAGCGCCGCCGCCCGCAGGTGCCGCAACACGACCATCTCCCGCCCTCCAGAGGTTCTGTTCTCGGGACCGTACGCACGTTGTTCCGCGCCGTCCGACGGCGCCACACCGGGACCACCCCGAGCCCAGCCGGCAGGCTGGGGCCCCTGCGCTCCCCGCAGTGGCAGCCGGATTCCGGGCTCGTGCCGTCAGAGCTCCACCGGCAGGCCGGTTCGGACGGACTCGTCGATGGCGCAGATGACCCTTGTCGCGGCGAGACCGTCGGCGCCGGTGACCAGCGGCTGCCTGTCCTCGATCACGCAGTCCACGAAGTGCCGGATCGACTCCACCGCGAACCCGACCGCCCGCCCGTGTACGTTCGGCGCGCCGATCACGTCCGGGTAGCTCCCGCCCTCCAGCGTGTACTTCTGCAGCATCCGGTTCCCCGACAGGTCGGCCATCACGTGCCCGTGACTGCCGACCAGTTCCACCTTGAACTCGAACACGGTGGGGAAGCTCTCCGAGAGGATCCAGCAGTTCTCGACGTGCGCCACGGCCCCCCGCGAGAACTCGAGGATCGTGTGGAAGAAGTCCGGCGTGTCGATCCCCATCGGCTTGAGCACCCGCGAGCGCGCCACCGAGTAGACGCGCACCACCTCATCCTCGAAGAGCCAGCGCAGCAAGTCGACCGAGTGGCTGCCGATGAACCAGGCGACCGTCGAGTTCGCCGCCCAGCTGAGCATCTTCGTGGGCACGAAGATCGTGTCGCTCAGCCGCAGCGACGCCATCTGCAGCTCGCCGAGCTCCCCGGCCTCGATGGCGAGCTTCGTCTGCGTGAACGGCGTGTTGAAGCGGTTGTGGAAGTCCACCATCAGCTTCACGCCGGCCCTCTCGACCGCCGCGTTGATGGCCTCACACTCCTCCACGCTGGTCGCCATCGGCTTCTCCAGCAGGATGTGCTTCCCCGCCTCCGCCGCCGCCACGGCGATCTCCCGGTGGAGGAAGTCCGGCGTGACCACCGCCACCGCCTGCACGTCATCCCGCGCCAGCAGCTCGCGGTAGTCCGTCGTGTAGCTCGCCGCCCCATGCTCCGCCGCCCGCGCCCGCAGCAGCTCCTCATTGATGTCGCACACGCACGCCAGGTTCACGCGGGGATCGGTGGAATACAGCTTCAGATGCGTCTCGCCCCATGTCCCCACGCCGATCAGCCCGAAACCGACCTTGTCCATCGTGACCCTCCCTCTCTCGGAGAACGTGGCCGCCGATTCGCGCGCCCGACCCGCGTCACCTTCCGGGTTCGGTCGGCAGGTGCGGCGTTCGCCGGTCACGAACGGCGCTCGGGGAGATGGCCCACCATCAGGCCTGCCTCCCGTCGCAGGTGTGACTGCGGCCGTTCCCGCCCCAACACGTCGGCCTGGAGGGCCAGGCGATGCCGAACCTCATGTGTCTCGGTGTGCTGATCGCTGTCGCATGCACGGCGGCCTCCGCCGACGCCTTCACCCTCACCCGCGAGGGCAAGCCGGCCGCGACGATCGTGCTCGCGGGGGAGCCGACGCAGGCCGCCGAGTTCGCTGCGCAGGAGCTGCAGGCCCACGTGCGGCTGATCTCCGGCGCAGTGCTGCCCATCGTGTCCGATGCGGTGGCGGTGCAGGGACCGAGGGTTCTCGTGGGGGAGAGCAAGGCGACGGCGAAAGCGGGGCTGCGGGGGGCGGACTTCGAGACCCAGGAGTACCTCATCCGCATCCGCCCGGAGGCCCTGATCCTGATAGGCTGTGATGAGGTCTCGTCGGCTAACCCCAACGCGCCGAGCTACGCGGAGGGGAAGCACGGGAAGGCTCTGAGCTTCGATGGGAGGGACGATGCGGTCGTCGTGCCGGACTGCGCCTTCCACGACGAAGCCGGGAGCCTGGAGTGCTGGGTCTACCTGCCCGAGGCCCCTCAGGAGCGCGAGTCCACCCTCCTGCGGCTCGACGGCGCCGGGCCGTGGAGCTACCACATCCTCCGCCGCTGGCCGAACACCAGCAGCCTCGGCTACACTACCTACAACGGCGAGGTCGGCAGCAGCGTCAGCAGCGGGGAGCTGGCGCCCGGGTGGCACCACGTCCTGGCGACCCACGACGCCGCCGCAGGCGTCCAGGAGCTCTTCGTCGACGGGGT
>VGFB01000658.1 GCA_016869015.1 Armatimonadota bacterium | reverse complement strand
TCGAGGAGTACGACGGGCGGGGCAGCTACCTGTTGTGCCAGATGCAGCTCACTCAGAAGGCCGGGAGCGCCCCCGCAGCGACGCGGATGGTGCAGAACCTGCTTGGCTACCTTGCAGCGGAGGAGGCGTACCGGCAGCCCGGTCGCACGGCGCTGCTCACCGCGGCCGACTCCCCGCTGCGAAAGGCCCTCGACGACGCGCGACTGGAGTACGAAGCCGTGACGGCCGTGGGAGACGTGACGAGGGAGCGGTTCGAGGCTGCAATCGTGGACGCCACCTCGCTGGACACGCCCGCGGCCGGCGCACTCCGCAGCTTCGCGGAAACCGGCGGGCGCGTGCTGGTGCACCGCGGTACGCCTGAGCAGCAAGCGGCGCTGGAGAGCCTGACCGGGCGGCGACTGCGGTTCTTCCCTTTGTCGGGGGAGCCGGAAGACGTGGGCAACCGCGTCTGCCGCCGCGCGGGCGGCGGACTGCTGGGGGGCATCTCGAATCACGAGCTGTTCTGGGGCAGCAACGCTTACCTGACGGCCATCCGCAACGAGGGTGTCTGGTGGGCCTACTACCCGGGCGGGTGCCCGGAGCCGGAGCGCATCGCCGACTTCTACTGCGCCCCCGCCGACGATCAGCGGGACCGGGCGACCGAGCTGACGCGGCCGGGGACACTGGTGCAGGTCCCGGTCGGGAGCGGGTACGTGCTCCTCAGCCAGCTTCGACTGGATGAGCCCGTGGCCGATACGCAGATCACCGTCAACCGCCTGACCAGCCTGCTGCTCACGAACCTGGGCTGCACCCTGCGCGGGGAGGGCGGCGCCGCGCCGGCCCGCGCCCGGCGGCTGCAGCAGTACCAGTACGCGACCGTTGACCTCAGCCCCCATGCCAACCGCGGGCTGCGCGACGACCCGGCCGCGGGTCTGACCGGGTGGACCAACCAGGGCGAGAACGACATGCGGGCGCTGCCGATCGGCCGACAGACCCTCGGGGACGTCCCGTTCCTGATCGGCTCGCCCAAGGCGGCGGTCGTGCTGTACTCCATCTCGGCCGACAACAAGGAGCTGCCGAAGGAAGTGACCGGCATCCGTATCGGGCAGCGCGCCGATGCCCTGTTCTTCCTGCACTCGATGGCCTGGGGCGCCGAGAAGCCCTTCGCCTACCGCGTGAACTACGATGACGGGAGCAGCGTGCCCCTCGAGATTACCAACGGCCGCGAGGTGATCGACTGGTGGGACGACCCGATCCGCCACGCGGAAGCCATGAGCGACGCGGGGGCCTTCGTGGCCTGGACCGGCGATAACCCCATGCGCCAAGGGGTCGTGCTGATCGCCTATGAGTGGGTGAACCCGCATCCCGCGAAGCCGATCCGCGATGTCGACTTCCTGACCGTGGAGGCGAACGGCTACGGGACGGTGCCGGTGCTGGCAGGCCTGACAGCGGCGGTGATGCGGACGAACGAAGGCGTCGTGACGGACGTCCTCGGGACCGCGGGCGTTCGCGTGAAGGTCGGTACCGAGGAGCGGGAGATCTACTACATCGGCACCGTCGGTATCAGGCCCGATCACCCTTACCACGACCGGGCCGTCGCCGCGCACCGGGCCCTGGTAGTCGGACAAAAAGTCACCCTGCGGGATGATGTGGTGACACAGAACACGGCCGGCCAGCGCCTCGCATATGTCTACCTGGGCACGGACATCTTCAACGTCAACAGCCTGGTGAACGCGAAGATCATCGGGGACGGCCTGGGGGAGCTCGGGAACTTCGAGGGCAACACGCGGGAGCAGATGTACCTGGAGAACCTCGGCTTCATTGCCAAACAGCGCAAAGCCGGCATGTGGGGGGAGTAGCCGACGTTGACGGCCGCCGGGGGGCGTGCGATAATGCCGCGCGACCGGAGGGAGGTGATCGCGTGGACTGGCGGGACCACATCCACTCTGACCCGGGCATCCTGGTGGGCAAGCCGGTAGTGCGGGGGACGCGTCTATCGGTGGAGTTCGTCCTGCGGCTGTTCGCTGCGGGGTGGACCGAGGACGAAGTGCTCGAGAGCTACCCGACCCTGACGCCCGAAGGTCTGCGGGCCATCTTCGCGTACGCGGCCGAAGGCGTTGAGCACGAGAGGCTCTACAGGCTACCGACGGGGACATGATGGCTCGTTTCCTCGCCGATGAGTGCTTCCCCCTGCGGAGCGCGGAGCGCCTGCGCGCTCACGGGCATGACGTAGCAGCCGTTTCCGTTGACACGCCCGGGGCATCTGACGAGGACGTGCTCAGCCGCGCTGTTGACGAACATCGAGTGCTTCTCACTCTCGACCGCGACTATGGGGACTTGGTGTACGCGCGGGGGTCTCGGCCGCCTGTCGGGATCGTGTATTTTCGCTTCGACCCGGAGACCCCGACAGAGCCTGCGGACCGGCTTCTTCGCGTCCTGGCTGCCGGCGGCGTTCAGCTTGAGGGCGTCCTGACCGTACTGAGCCGAGGGGCCATTCGTCAGCGACGGCTGCCCGGAGGTCCCCATGGTCGGCCCTGAAGGGGCGCTGCTCCTCGCATTGCTGGGGCTGCCGCTTTCCGGCGGCAGCCAGACCGCCAACCTCCTCCCCAACCCCTCCTTCGAGCTTGTCGAGCCGCCCGCGCCGACGGCGCAGTGCCTCGATCCCACGGCGGCCTCGGCGGAGCTGTGGCGGCCCCGCACGTGGGATACCTGGGCAGAGGGCGGAGCCGCGCTGACGCTGCCCGACGATCCGGCGCAGGCCCGCACCGGTCGTCGCGGCGTCCACGTCGTAGCCGCGACGGGTCTGGGGCGCCTGCGGTACCAGGCCCTTCCCGTGCCCGGGCCTCAGACCTGGACGGTGACCGCCTGGGCGCGCGGGCATGGGAAGCTGCGCGTCGACGCCTGGGATGTGACCGCCGATCCGTGGAAGCCGGCCGAGAGCCGGGTCTTCGAACTGACGGCGGCCTGGGCCGAGGTGCGCTGCGAGTTCGCCCCCCCCGAGAGCTGCCGCAAGTGGCTGCTCGACCTGATCACCGAGGGGCCCACCGAGGCGTGGATCGACGACGTGCAGGTCACGTGCCCGGGGCTTCAGCCCCTCGGCCTGCCGCCGGAGGGCCCGCTCGCCCGCGACGAGCACACGCTGCTGCACCTCCCCTTCGAGGAGCCGCTCAACGAGGACGCCTTCTTCGTGAGGCCCCAGGCCGCGCTGACCGGCCCGGACGAGGGCCGATTCGGCCGCGCGCTGCGCCTGGGAGCCGGGGGCTACGTCGCCTGCTCGGCGAACGAGGGGCTGAACCCACAACGGGGGACCATTGAGGTGTGGTGCAAGCTGCTCTCTCCGGGCGGCGACGGGATCGCTCACGGGATCGTGACGGTGCCGGGGCCCGAGGGCCTGTGGCTCGGGAAGGACCAGTATTCCCACATCCACTTTGGCTTCAGCAGCGGATGGGGGCGGCTGTCGGGAACGACCGCGATGGGCTACGCCTGGAACTGGGAGGCGGGCGTGTGGCGACACTTCGCGGCCTGCTGGGACTCTGAACTCCTGCAGCTCTTCGTGGATGGGAAGCTGATCGGCTGGGAGCGCAACCCGAAGCTCTCACGGTTCCTGGGACCCGAGCTGGGCATCGGCTCACCGGGCATGGAGCTGGACGACCTCCGGGTCTCCGACATCGTCCGGTACCGGCAAGGCGTGCCGCCCGACGACTGACGCTTCCGCGCGCCCA
>VGFB01000657.1 GCA_016869015.1 Armatimonadota bacterium | reverse complement strand
CGAACACGTCCGTGATCCCCTCTCGCAGCGCCGCGACCGCCAGCGCGCAGTCGACCAGACTCACCTGCCGCCTCCCAATGCGCTCCAACTCATCCCACGCCGCCGCGTGCAGCTCGGCGTCCATCCAGACGATTGTCGTCTCCCGGTCGAAGGCCGCGCGCAGCCGACGCAGCGGCCCCAGTCCCAGTCGGGCCTGAACCAGGGCTGCCACCTCGCCGGCTACGTACGAGACGGTCCACAACTCGTAGCCGTCAGCATGGAGCCCACGAGCCACCGAGGTCGCTGCCGCATGATGCGTATCACCCGGTGCCATCATGGAGTAGTAGGCGGAGGTGTCAACCGCGATCCGCAAGGTAGATCTCCGCGAGGTACTTGTCGTGATTGGTAGACACATCGGTCGCGGTATCATGTCCGCACCCGATCAGAGCCAGCCACGCGCTCTGGGTTGGGTCTGTCGGCTTCACGGCGGTCCGACGTCTCAGCTTCTCGTCAACGGCCTCTCTGACGAGCTCCGATATCGAGACCCCACGCTGGTAGGCCTGAGCCTTCAGTCGCCGATGCTGCTCCTCAGTGAACTGGACTTGTGTGCGGACCATCGCGCCGCCTCCCATGACATCATTACACCATGATGCAATATACCCAGTCCAGTCTCCGGGGTCAACTTGGCGCGCGTGCCTTCCCCTTTCCAGCACGTTTGTGCTATACTCCACAGTGGCTTCTCCGACCAGTTCGCAGCCATCGACGCAGCACCGGAGGGCTTCCGCCGTGCCACCGAAGACCGAGAGACCCCCCGACCGCTTGCGGCCGGAGTTGGCGGGCGTCGGCCTGTTCGTCGCCGGCCTGTTCGCTCTGGCCAGCCTCGTACTGGACGCCCAGTACTCCGACGCGTATATCCCCGCCGCTGTGGCAGACAGCCTGCGCTTCCTGGTCGGCTCGGGCGCCTACCTCGTCGGCATTGCGCTGCTGTTCCTGGGCGGCATGGCTTTGCTGGGGGCGACCCAGGCGCTGAACGGCCGCATTCTGGGGGCGCTCGGTCTCTTCTTCGCGTGTTTCCTGCTGGCTCGGCACATCGGGGTCCCTCGTGGCGGAGAGTGGGACCCGGTCGCCGTCCATCGAGGGGGCGGCATGATCGGCGCCGCGCTGTGGTGGGGAGCGCAGCGTCTGCTCGGGACGGTATGCACCTGGATCGCCATCGCCGGCGCCCTGCTGGTGGCAGGAGTGCTGTTCACGCAAGGGCAGGCCGTCGCGTCGGCCGGGGTGCTCGCCCACAGCGCGCGCCTCGGGAGCCGCTGGCTGGCCGACCGCGTTCAGGCGCACCGCGCCGCCCGCGCCGTGGAGGCCCCCGCCAAGGCCAGACGCGAACCCAAGCCTCCCCGCGAGTCCGCGCCGCCCGGGGGCTCCCACATCGTCACCATCACCTCCGAGGCTCCCGACCCGGCCCCGGCCGAAGCCCAGCAGGTCGAGGTGGAGGAGGTCGCCGACTCGCCTGCCCCGCCGGTCGAGCCGCCGCCGGTCGAAGCCGCCGCGGAGCTCGAATCGATCGTCGCGACGCCTGCTCCGCCGCCTCCGCCGCCCGTGGATCCGATCCCGCTGCCGCGGTCACGCCCGGCCGCGAAGGCGGCCGAGCTCCCGCCCATCCCCGCGAAGGCGGGTCATCAGAAGCCCGAGCAGCTGGCGCTGCTCTCCGGCAAGGACCTCTACCAGCCCCCGCCGCTGTCGCTCATCAGCGACGTCGATGCCGGGGGCGCCAATGACGAGGACTCCGGGCAGATGCAGGCGCGCATCGCCCTGTTGGAGGACACCCTCGACTCCTTTGGGATTCAGGCCAAGGTGCGCCACTACGTCCGCGGGCCGACCGTCACGCGCTACGAGGTGGAGCCGGTTCGAGGCATTCGGGTCAGCCGGGTTGCGAGCCTCGCCGACGATCTGGCGCTGGCCTTCGCGGCGACCCATGTGCGCGTGGAGGCGCCGGTGCCGGGGAAGTCGCTCATCGGCATCGAGGTGCCCAACTCCGAGGTTGAGATCGTCGGTCTGCGCAGCATCCTGGACAACGAGACCTATCGCCAGGCCAAGTCGCTGCTGGTCGCCGGCATCGGCAAGGACATCGCGGGAACCCCGATCCTCGCCGATCTCAGCCGCATGCCTCACCTCCTCATCGCCGGCGCGACGAATGCCGGCAAGACCATCTGCCTGCACTCGATCATCACCAGCCTGCTGATGCGGGCCCGGCCGGAGCAGGTCAAGCTGATCCTCGTCGATCCCAAGCGGGTCGAGCTGATGCTCTACGACGGGATCCCCCACCTGATGGCTCCCGTCGTCCAGACGGCGCCCCACGCCGCCGACGTGCTGCGGAAGGTCATCCGCGAGATGGAGCATCGGTACGACATGTTCGCGATGAAGGGTGTCGTGAACATCAGCGAGTACAACGAGCTGGCCGGCATGCCCAAGGAGGACGCCGACGACGAGTTCGAGCCGATGGCCTACGTGGTGGTCATCATCGACGAGCTGGCCGACCTGATGATGCAAGCGAAGGCCGAGTTCGAGTACTCGATCTGCCGCATCGCGCAGATGGCGCGAGCCACCGGCATCCACCTCGTCATCGCGACGCAGCGGCCATCCGTGAACGTGATCACCGGCACCATCAAGGCCAACATCCCCTCGCGCATCGCCCTGTCGGTCGTCTCCCAGCACGACTCGCGCACGATCATCGACAGTCAGGGCGCCGACCGGCTCATCGGACGCGGCGACATGCTCTACCGACCGGCGGATGCCAGCAAGGGGCGCCGCGTTCAGGGCGCCTACATCAGCCGGCATGACCTCGAGGAGATCGTGAACTACCTCCGCGAGCAGGGCGAGCCGGAGTACGAGATCATCCCCGAAGTCCAGGACGACATGGGCGGCTACGGGGATGAATCGGAGCCGAGCGACGAGCTGTACGCCAAGGCGGTCGAGCTGGTGGCCTCGGCACAGGAAGCCTCCGTCTCGATGCTGCAGCGCCGCTTCAAGATCGGGTACGCGCGGGCCGGGCGGCTGATCGACATGATGGAGGAGCGGCAGGTCGTCGGGCCCTCGGAGGGCTCGAAGGCCCGCAAGGTGCTGGTGCCGCCGGGCTACAAGGCGCACGGGCCCGCCCTCTACGGCGGAGGCGCCGACGACGAGGGCGAGGTCACGCTCGTCGCGGAGCCCGAGGGGACGGGGCTGGAGGAGTTCGAGGACGAGGACGCCGTCCTCGTTCGGGATGACGGAGCAGAGGCATGATGGCGGAGGGGCGCATCCCCCCGAGCCCTTACGAGCTCGGCGTGTCGGCCCTCGACGAAGGCCGCTTCGGGGATGCGCTTCACGCCTTCGAGCAGGCGTACCACCTGAACCCTCACGATCCGGCCCTCCACGAAGCGATCGGCCGTCTGTACTACGAGCAGGCCAACTACCGGCGGGCTCGCGAGTACCTGCAGTACGCTCTGCACCTCGCGCCGCGGTCAACCGGCCCCTGGCTGCGGCTGGCGCTGGTCGAGCAGCGCGAGGGGCACTCCGACCAGGCGATCATGCTCCTGCGCCGGGTGCTGGAGATCGACCCGGAGCACGCGGAGGCCGCGCGTCTGCTGGAGGAGGAGCGGGCCCGCGCGCGGATCGCCCGCCGGCTGCCGCTCTGGCAGCCCGCGCGCCCGTGGCGCGCTCCCGTGGTTCTGCGCCCGCCACGGCAGGTCGGTCCGGAC
>VGFB01000656.1 GCA_016869015.1 Armatimonadota bacterium | reverse complement strand
CCGTTCGCGCCGGATCGTGGGGATCGAAGCGCTGCTTCATCGCCTCGAAGTCGGCCGGGCACTTCACGGGGAACTCAAGGTACTTGCGCGTCTGGAAGCCCTCAGTGGGCTGCACGATGGCGTCGAGGCGCTTCACGCCCCAGGAGTCGATCCAGACGCGCTTGTTGCCGTCGGTCTCGAGCGTCACTTCCTCGAAGGGCGGGATCCAGCCGCAGTCGAGCGTGCCGATCCCCGTCGCGCCGTCCTCGCCGACGAAGCTGTGCCAACTCGCCTGCTGCTCCTCGGAGAGCCCCTGCTTGCGCCACGCCGCGAACGTCGACGCCCGCGGCCCGCCGAAGGTGTAGGGTAGTCGGTCCGGACGCTGGTGCGCGATGATCGCCTGGAAGCGTTCGCGAGGGGTCATGGAGCGGGGCCTCCTCCGAGCGAGTGGAACGGGGGATTAGCCGAGGGAGTGGCGCCGACCTCCGCGAGCCGCGCAGCCCGTTACTCCGGCGAGCGTGGACGCGGCGCCGGCCGGGGCCGATCCATCGCGAAGGGCGGAGGATCAGGGGCGGGCACGGGATCGGGGGGAGGCACAATCGGTGGAGGCACGGGATCGGGGGGAGGCACGACCGGCGGGCGCCCATGGTGGCCACAGCCGGTAAGCAGCCACAGCAGGCCGCCCGCGAAGGCTGCCAGCAGACCGCGCCGGCCGAGCAGACGCAGTCCGTCGGCAGATCCAAGCGTCGGACGACGCGCCAACGGCCAGTGCGCGCCCGCGAGCGTCTCGACCTCGCAGATCGCGTCTCGCACCCGGTTGGTCAGGAGTCTGCCCGCGCCGAGGGCGTCACGCTCCAACTGCGCACCGAATGACCCGATCAGCGCTTGATCGCCGAGGTCGGCGTCGCGCACGAAGACGTGTGTCTGTTCCAGGAGGTCGACAGCGCTCGCGTTCACGGCTTCGACCACGCTCTGCACCCTGGAGGCCAGTTTGGGAGACCATTGGCGAGGGTGGAAGTGCTTCAGCAGCCGCACGTAGTAGCCGAGGGCGATGTTGAGGTTCGCCAGACCTTCGCAGTCGAAGTTGCGGCCGTAGACCGCCGGTAGCAGCAGCTCGTACATCAGCCGTGCGCGGGGGTCCTCGATCTCGTAGCCCCGCGCCAGGTAGTCCCCGCGCAGCCGGCCTTCCTGTGCGTACCGCTTCTCCAGCTCCGTACCGGCATAGACCTCGACCCGACACCAGTTGAACGCAAACTGCGGGTAGCGGCGCAGGAAGGCGAGGTTGCCCGCGATGTCCTCGAGGGTTGTGTAAGCGTCGAAGAGCATGAGGTTGTAGGCGCAGTAGATGTCCAGGTCATCCAGGAGGTCCAGACAGCGCTCCAACTGCCCGGCCGATACGCGACGGCCCAGCGACCTCAACTGCGGTTGGCGGGCGTTCTCGATTCCGACGAAGACCCGCATCAGGCCGATATCCCTGAGGACCAGCAGGTTATCGCGGTCACAGTCGTTGGGACGGAGCTTCACCACCAGGCCGATGTCCCTGAGCTTGCGTTTGCGAAGCTCCGCGCGCAGGTCCTCGAACCGTTGCCGGTTGGCTGAGGCCGTCGGCAGGAAGAAGTTGTCATCGTGGAACACGAAGTTGCGTACACCGCGCTCACGGTGCAGCAGGGCCATCTCGTCGGCCAGGTTCCCCGGGCTGCGGACCCGGTAGCGCGGGCCCGACGCCGCCTTGTGCCAGGACGCGATGCAGCAGTAGTCGCACGCAGCGTAGCAGCCCCGGCTCCCGACAAGATAGGCGGTGGGCACGCCGAGATGCAGCATGGGCGGCGTGTCCCGCGCGGGGAGGGGGAGCGTGTCGAGGTTTTCGACCGGCGGTCGCGGCGGGGCCAGGAGCAGTTCGTCCCCCATGCCGCGGATGGTCATCCCAGGGATGCGGGCAAGGTCCTCACGGCCCGCGCCGCGCTGGAGCGCATCGGCGAGTTCCACGAGGGTGGCCTCACCCTCGTGGCGCACGATGGAGTCCAGCTCGGCGAGGTCAGTGAGGATCGCCTCGTAGGCAACGGTGGCGAAGTGACCGCCGGCGGTGAGATGGCCCGAGTACCCGGATTCCCGGAGCGCGCGGGCCAGCTCGTAGAACTCCCGCCCTCTGGCCTGGAAGACCATCGATAGCCCGACCAGCCCGGGTCGTTCATGCCCGACCTGTCGGACCACGCTCTGAAGATGCTCGGGGGAATCGAAGCGCGCGAGGCTGACACCATGCCCTGCCTGCCGCAGGGCGGACGCGAGGTAACGCAGCGAGAGGTTCTCCTCCCGCTCAGGACCCACCAGGACGACGTGCACGGCCCTCCCCCCTTGGCGCGTCACTGTTGCCGGTTGGACGCGGCCCAACCGCGCGAGGTTCCGCGTGACGCACACGAGAAGGGGACCGACCCAGGCGCCTACCCAAACCTCACGGCCTTGAACTTGCGCATCTGCTCGGTGAGGGCGGTCTCCACCGGGAGGCGCTCCATGCTGGAGGCGCCGTAGAAGCCGTGAACGCCCTGCGTGCGCTGCAGCACGTACTCGGCGTCTTCGGGCTCGGAGATCGGGCCGCCGTGGCAGAGCACGATCACGTCGGGGTCTGCGCTCGTGGCGGCATCGGCGATCTCCTGTACTCTCGCGGGCGCGTCCTGAAGCGTGACGGCGGTCGTAGCGCCGATGCTGCCCTTGGTCGTGAGGCCCATGTGGGCGACGACGATGTCGGCACCCGCCTCGGCCATCTGCGCGGCTTCCTGGGGGTTGAAGCAGTACGGCGTGGTGACGAGGTCCATCTCGCGGGCCAGGCGGATCATCTCCACCTCCAGCCCGTAGCCCATGCCCGTCTCCTCGAGGTTCTGTCGAAAGAGGCCGTCGATCAGCCCGACGGTCGGGAAGTTCTGCACGCCGGCGAATCCGATGGCCTTGACCTCGGCCAGGAACTTGTCCATCTGCCGGAAGGGATCGGTCCCGCAGACGCCTGCGAGGACCGGCGTCTGCTCGACGATGGTCAGCACCTCGCTCGCCATCTCCATGACGATTGCGTTCGCGTCGCCGTAGGGCATCAGGCCCGCCAGCGAGCCCCGACCGGCCATCCGATAGCGCCCGGAGTTGTAGATGACGATGAGATCGACACCGCCGACCTCCTCGAACTTGGCGCTGATTCCCGTGCCCGCGCCGCCGCCGATGATCGGAACGCCGGAGTCGATGGTCCGGCGCAGGCGCGCCAGCACGTCATCGCGGGTGAAGTTCATGGGTGGGACCTCCGTTCCATGCGCGCCTACGGGGCGACCTGGTAGATGACCGGACGGTAGCGGGGAGCCGGAATGGGCCGCCCGGCGTCGCGTGCCGCCTCCAGCCAAGCCGCTTTGGCCTTTCCCACCTCTGCCAGGGCCTGCTCCGGCGTATCGCCGAACGCGGAGCAGTGCTGCAGATCGGGGATGTCCGCGATGTACCCGCCATCCTCTTCGCTATAGAAGATGTTGATGTGGTAGTCCGTCATTCCTGGTCCTCCAGCGTGAGACCGTAACGCTCCACGAGCTTGAGGAACTGCCGGATCTGGTAGGGCTTGGCCTCGCCATGCACCTCCTGCAGGTTCACGCTCTCCGGCGCGCCCGGGTGCTGCAGAATGTGGTGGCTTCCGCTTGTACGAACCACTCGGAAACCAAGACCCTCCGCCAATGAGATCATGTCCCCGAAGCGCACGTTGTTCAGGGCGCCTT
>VGFB01000655.1 GCA_016869015.1 Armatimonadota bacterium | reverse complement strand
GCGGCGTGACCCTGGAGTGGCAGGCCCACATCGCCCGGGTCATCGCGGAGACCGAGGCCGACCTGCCGAGGAAGCACCTCATCGCTCAGAACATCGCCAACGGTTCTGCTGAGGTGACGGACCCGAACCCGCTGGTCTCGATCCTCAACTTCCATTACGCCAACCCGCCGGATGCCGTGCAGGCCAACTGGGGCCTGAACCGCCCGATCGCCTTCGATGAGACGGGCTTCAAGGGCTCCGAGGACCTTCCCTACCGCACGGACGCCTGGGAGTTCATGCTGGCGGGAGGCGCGGTCTACGACAACCTGGACTACTCCTTCACCTGCGCCCACCCGGACGGGACCGCGGAGATCTCGGCCCCGGGGGGCGGCGGCCCGGCGCTGCGCACGCAGCTCGCGACGCTCAAGCGCTTCCTCGAAGGCTTCGACTTCCTCCGGATGGCGCCGCATGACGAGGCGATCACCGGCGGCGTGCCGGAGGGCGCCGTCGCCCGCTGCCTCGCCGAGCCGGGGAAGCAGTACGCGGTCTACGTGAAGGGCGGGACCCAGGCCACGCTGACCGTCGATCTCCCGCCGGGCAAGTACCTGATCCAGTGGCTGCAGCCGCGGACGGGCGCCGAGGAAGGCCCGGAGACCGTGGAGCACCCCGGCGGCGGGCTGGTTCTCCCGTCGCCGACATACGCGGAGGACACTGCGCTCCGCCTGCGCCGGATCCGATAGAGGAGTCGCCTGATGGACTACTCCGACCGCTACCTGGCGTTCATGGGCCTTGCGCCGAAGCGCATCCCGCACTGGGAGCACTGGTCGTGCCCGGATGCGGAGACCTATCTCACGGGAATCGACTACTACGAGCACCCGCGCGAGTGCCGACTGAAGCTGCGCGAGCTCTACCCCATGCTGGAGCTGGGCGTGCCCGAGACCGATGACCCGAAGCCTCGGCCCCAACTCAGCCTGCGGGGCGAGAGCTCGTCGACCGATCAGCAGGGCGGCCACCACGTCCGCTGGGGCGACGCGGAGACCACGCACTGGGACTGGGGAGGCAAGTTCGCGACCGCGGAGGACGTCTTCGCCTTCAGCCCGCTGGAGCAGGGCGACTTCACCCACATCCCGGTGGTCGAATCGCGCGACTACTCGGATGAGGAGAAGCTCTACGAGGCCTGGCGCGCGGGCTACCCGGCCGAGTGGGGGGACACCGCGCCCGAGGGCTCGACGGCCTCCTGCGGCTTCTACAACACGATGTTCATGTGGCCGCTGCTGACCTTCGGGTGGGAGCTGTTCCTCGAGTGCTGCCTGGACCCGCGCTTCGAGCGGATCATGGACGAGTTCGCGGAGATCAACCGGCGGGTCTTCCGTAGCTTCGCGCGGCTCCCGGCGAAGTTCGTCATCTGCCACGACGACATCGTGACCTCCCGCGGCCCGGTCTGCTCCCCGCAGTGGATGCGCAAGTACATCTTCCCGCGCTACGAGGAGTTCTGGGGGCTGGTAAAGGCGACCGGCAAAGAGGTCATCTTCATGGTCGACGGGTGCGTGGATGCCTACGCGGACGATGTGATGGCCTGCGGCGCGCGAGGCATCATCTCCGAGCCGATGACCGACTACAAGCGCCTCGCCCGCAAGTACGACAACCCGTTCCTCGCCGGCGAGGGCGACAACCGCCTCCTCACCCGCAACGACCCCGACCAGATCCGCCGCATGGTCGACAGCATGATCGAGACCTCCCGCATGACCGGCGGCTACATGATGTGCATCGGCAACCACATCCCCTGGAACGTCACCCCCGAGGGGATCAAGAGGTACCTCGACCTGAGCGCGGAGATGGCGGCGAGGTAGGGCCGCGCTCAACCTTGCCTCCTGGGTAGGCGTAGAACCGTCGGATGCCCTGACGCAGCGTCACTGGGAGGGTCGGGTGATGCGGTTCCTGCTCGCGTGTCTGCTTTCGTGCCTGGCCTTAGTCGGCGCGCTCTGGGCCGACCCCGTCGCTATCGAGGTCCGCGGAGGAGCGGCGGCTCCCCGCGAGGGTCCGTGCGACGTACGGATGGTGGCCGAGGACCTTACGGTGGACCTCTTGCCGGAAGGGGCGACCGTGAAGGCCGTGATGGACTTCCACAATGAGGGCGCAGACCAGGAGATCCTCATCGGGTTCCCGCAACTGAGGCACATGAACCGCCCGGACGACCTCACCCTCAAGGACGTGGCGTTCATGGTGGACGGCGAGGCGGTCGCGGTGGAACACCTGCCGGAGGAGGAGGGCGCGCCCCCGCTGCCTGGGGTGTACGACGTGGACGTAGTCAGTTGGTTCGTGGCGCCGCTTGCCCTCGCTGCGGGCCAGAGCCGACGCCTCGAGGTGTCGTACCGACACCGCCACGGGGCCAGCGCCCCAGGCATCGGCGCGGGCTACCGGTGGTTCGCTTACCTGCTGAAGACCGCCGGGCACTGGAAGGGCACTCTCGACCGCCTGAACGTCACCATCAACTACGGGGACGTGGTTGGCGCGTTCCACCGGATCACGCCCTCCGGTTACGCGCTCGACGAGGCGAACCGCAAGCTTACGTGGCAGTTTGCCGGCTTCGACGGCGCGGTCGACGAGATCCAGGTCCAGTGGTGGCGGAGCGTGCCGGCGGTGCGTGTGCGCGATGAGGCGGTACCCATGCGTGCCTATCTCGCAAACAGCGACATGCCCGTGCTTGACGTCGCTCCGCTGGCGCGCCACTTCGGCTGGAGCTGGCAGGAGACGGCCACGCCGGGCACATGGGAGCTGGTGGTCGCCAACCGGCCGCTCGCGGTGCGCGGCGGTGAGAGGGCGGCGCTGCTCGACGGCGAGCCCTGTGAGCTGCTCTACCCCGCGCGGTCCCCCTTGGGCACTGACCCGGCTGACCTGACCCACGGCTGCATGCTGGCCATCGCCGACATTGGGCGCCTGGTGGTGATCGAGGGCGAGTACAAGTGGCAGGAGGGCTATCTGTCCGTGAGGTGACAAGGGCCTGGCCCTGACCCCAGAGAACACCCGCCCGTCGGGTTCGTCGTCCCGATGGGCGATTCCATTGTCCGGCGGCTTGCCGGGGACGGGACTGGACGGGTAGATGACCGAACCACGCAACATCCTGCTGATCTTCGTCGACTCGTTGCGCGCGGATCATCTCGGCTGCTACGGGTACCATCGCCCGACCAGCCCGAACATTGACCGGCTCGCCGGCGAGGGCGCGGTATTCGAGCGGTTCTTTGCGCCCTCGGTGCCGACGCAGCCCTCGTTCACTACCGTCTACACGGGCCAGTACAGCCTGACCCACGGCGTCGTGAGCCACAAGGGCGGGGCGCAGGGCGATAACGACCTGAAGCCCGGAACCCCCTGGTTCCCGGCGCTGCTGCGGCAATCGGGTTTCCTGACGGCGTCCTTCGACTGCCTTCCCCGCTACAAGAGCTGGTTCGTGCACGGGTTTGAGTTCCTGGTGGACTCCACGTTCCCCGGGCCGGATGACGGGTACAGCTGCGAGCGGCTGAACTCGCGCGTGCTGCCCTGGCTCCGGACGCACTCGGATGAGCGCTTCTTCGCGGCCATCCACTACTGGGACCCGCACACGCCGTACCTGCCGCCGGAGCGGTACCGGCACTTCTACGAGGGCGACCCGACCGATCCCGCGCGGAACACGCTGGCGCCGCTGGCGGACCAGTACTTCAGCCTCATGTGGCGCAAGTGGTTTGAGAAGCTGCCGCCGGGGATG
>VGFB01000654.1 GCA_016869015.1 Armatimonadota bacterium | reverse complement strand
CATCGGTGGTGCGGTCCATGATTGTCTCGAGTTCCTGCAGGTTGGGGAACGGCACGTGGAGCTTCAGCAGGAACCGGTCGAGCTGCGCCTCCGGGAGCGGGTAGGTGCCCTCCATCTCGATGGGGTTCTGCGTCGCGAGCACGATGTACGGCTCCGGCAGCGGGCGGCTCTCCCCGGCCACGGTGACCTGCCGCTCCTGCATGGCCTCCAGCAGCGCGCTCTGGGTCTTGGGGGTGGCGCGGTTGATCTCATCGGCCAGGATGATGTTGGCGAAGACCGGCCCGGGCCGGAACTCGAAGTACTTCCGGCCGCCTTCATCCTCGGCGATGATGTTGGTGCCGGTGATGTCGGCGGGCATCAGATCGGGCGTGAACTGCAGGCGGGAGAAGCGGAGCCGGCAGACCTCCCCGAGCGCTTTGACCAGGAGCGTCTTGCCCAGCCCCGGGACGCCCTCCAGCAGGGCGTGACCGTCAGCCAACAGGCAGGTGAGGGCGCCTCGGACGACGTCCTTGAGTCCGACGATCACCGTGCCGATCTGGGCCTCGGCGGCGAGGAAGTCTGAGCGAAAAGCCTCGATCTGCTGCTGTGCCTCCATCATGCCCCCCGGTCACTGAGTGCACGGAGCGAACTCCGCGGCGGCGTAGGCGGCGTAGACCCCGACGACATCGGCCTCGTTGGGGGTGCCCCGATGCACGTAGAGGCCGTAGCGCGCCTGGAGCGTCTCACCGACCTCCACTACCCGTTCGGCCTCACGCGACAGGCACGCGCCCATCCAGCCGTCTGACCTCACGTGCCACTCGGGCGGGTGATCGCGATTCGAGGGATGGGCAAAGAACGCGATGCCGTTCCACAAGCCCGGGGCCACCGGGCCCGAGTAGTCGCACCACGCCGCCCGCCGCCAGAAGATGGCCGCCTCGCCCAGAGCCCCGGCGGAGTTGAGGATCTGCCCGCCCCCATCGGCAACGCACATGGTCTTGGCCACGCGCACTGCCAGGAGGCCGAAGGGCGTGGGGCCGAAGGTGACGGTCTCCTCCGTCGGCGTCAGCTGCAGATGGATGTCGATCAGTCGCTCCAGGTCGGGCAGATCGGTGACGCGGTACGTTCGCTCCTCGGCGAGCGCGCGCCGGCCGTTCGGCGCGATCCAGTCGATGCCGACCTTCGCCGCCGCCGAGCGAGGACCGTCCTCGAGAGCCAGGATGTTCCGGTGGACCTGTCTCCCGGCGTTCGGGGCGTCCGACCAGAAGTCGATGCCGTCGACGTCGTGATGCGCGACCCAGACGGAGTAGTGGTGCCGGTGTGTGATCGGGTCGTGCGGGTGGCCCATGCGCGTGAGCTCACGACCATCGGGCCCCAACACCGGGAAGAGATAGGGGCGGAACATGTCCCAGCCGGCATTGTACCGCGCGACCTCGACCCCGTTGACGCGGAAGGCTATCGCCTCGCTCTGCAGCGGGATCGCCTGCACCACCGGGAACTCACTCATGAGCCCTTAGCCTTGGCGTTCTCCGTAGCCCCGCAACTCCCGCCGTCCCTAGTCGTCCTCGCCGCCCATCAGCACCTTGATCACCTCGCCGGCGCTGGTGAGGCCGGCGTTCATCTTGCTCAGGCCGTCGTAGCGCAGCGTCTTCATCCCGTTGCGGACGGCACACTGTCGGAGCTCGGCCGCGTTCGCCTTCCGCACGATCAGGTCGCGAAGCTCGTTGTTGAGGGTCATGAGCTCGTACAGCCCGACCCGGCCGTAGTGACCGGTGTTGCGGCACTGCTCGCAGCCGCGCCCCCGGAAGAAGCGGACCCGCTGCGCCTGCTCGGGCTTGAGCCTCAGCTCCTCGATCTCCAGGGCCGTCGGCTCGTACTGCTCGCGGCAGCGCGGGCAGATTCGGCGGATCAAGCGCTGGGCCAGCACACCAATGACGCACGAGGCGATCATGTAAGGCTCGATCTGCATGTCGACCAGACGCGTTGCGGCGGAGGGCGCGTCGTTCGTGTGCAACGTCGAGAGCACGAGGTGGCCGGTCAGCGCCGCGCGGAAGGCCATCTCAGCGGTCTCGTAATCCCGCACCTCGCCGATGAGGATGATGTCGGGGTCCTGACGCAGGATGTGTCGGAGGCACCGCGCGAACGAGAGGTCGATGCGGGCGTGGACCTGCGTCTGGTTCACCCCCTCGACCTCGTACTCGATCGGGTCCTCGACGGTGGTGATGTTGAGCGTGTCATCCTTGATCTTGTGCAGCGAGGCGTAGAGCGTGGTGGACTTGCCCGAGCCCGTCGGACCGGTAACGAGCACCATGCCCTGCTTGGTGTGCAGGAGGGTGTCGAAGTGCTTCATCATGTCCGGCAGCATCCCCAGCTGAGTCAGGGACACCAGCGCCGCGGACTTGTCCAGCAGGCGCAGCACGAGCTTCTCGCCCCAGTAGGTGGGCAGGGTGGAGAGACGGATGTCGATGGGGCGATCGTCCACCAGGGTCGCGAAGCGCCCGTCTTGAGGCAGACGGCTCTCGGAGATGTCGCAGCCGCCGAGGATCTTCAGCCGCGAGGCGACCGTGCGGTGCAGATCGATCGGCAGCTCCGTGATGGTCTGCAGGACGCCGTCGACGCGGAAGCGGATCACGAAGACATCCGCGCGCGGCTCGATGTGGATGTCCGAGGCGCGCTGCGCGGCGGCGTCGCGGATCATCTTCTCGACCACCCGGACAACCGGCGCCTCATCGACGGTCGCCGCGAGGTCGTCGGCGAGATCCACGAGCGATTCGTCCTTGGAGAGGCTCCCGCCGAGCTCGCGCGTGACGACGCTCTGGGACATCGCCGCCCGGGCCTGCGTCGAGTAGTACTGGTCGATGGCGTGGATCAACTCCTGCTCCGGCACCTGCACGGCCTCGACCCGACGCCCCGTGCGCTTGCGGACCTCATCGATGGCGAACACGTTGTCGGGGTCCGCCATCGCCAGGAGGATACGCCCCTCGCTCACCTGCAGCGGAAGAAAGCAGTACTCCTCCGCAAGGGTGCGCGGCACCTCGCGGATGGCCTCGGGGTCGACCTGGTAATCGTCCAGGCTGCCGCCCCCGGCGAGGGCGGCATCGGGCGAGACGTCGGCGAGGCTGGCAGACGGTTGCAGCACGAACCCGCTGTCCTCGCTCTCCCCGGCGGCCGCTCCGGCGACGCGCGCCAGGTCCTGAGCCGTGCAGGCGCCGGTCCGTAGGAGGGCCTGGACCAGCGAGACGTTGCTCGCCTGCTGTTCGGCCTCGGCGGCCGCCAGTTGGTCATCGGTGATGACCCCCTGCCGCAGCAGGCCATCCGCGATCGCTCGGTCG
This sequence comes from Armatimonadota bacterium, assembly GCA_016869015.1. Classification (GTDB taxonomy): domain Bacteria; phylum Armatimonadota; class Zipacnadia; order Zipacnadales; family VGFC01; genus VGFC01. Next base: position 413 of record VGFB01000654.1, on the reverse strand, counting down.
CGCGCCGCATCCCCGGCCATCGTCTCCTCACCTCCGTGAAGTCGCCGTCAGTGCACCGTCGCCCGGGCCTGGCCCCTGTACTGCCGGCCTCGGTGCGAGTTCCTCGCGGGCCCGCAGCGTTCCTTCGGCCCGCGCGCCACGCTTCGCGTTGACACCCCTCAGGGGGCTCTGCTATCATGCGGGCGCTCCCCCGGGGGAAACGGAATGTGGCCTTTCCGACGCGATCGCAAGCCCTCACGCCGCCGGGTGCTGGCGCAAGCGCAGGCTCTGGCTCGTCGCGGCGACATCGACGGGGCGACCAGGCTCCTGGAGGACTTCTGCCGGGAGCACCCCGACGACTACGCGGCGGTCGTGAACCTCGGCGCGGCCTACTACGGCGCCGGGAAGTACACGCCCGCCATCGAGCAGTTCGA
>VGFB01000653.1 GCA_016869015.1 Armatimonadota bacterium | reverse complement strand
CGTCTTCCGGATCGGGGGCAGCGAGGAGCGGCCGGCGCGGAACATCCGTCTGGCCAACCTGACGCTGTCGGTCACCGGTACCCCTTTGAGGGCCGGGGGCTTCGGCGCCGGCGCCTTCGACGGGGCGGTGCAGGCCTGGCAGACCGAGGGCTGCGGCGTCGAGGGCCTGACGATCCGCAACGTCGGCGGGCAGGGGATCAAGGCGGAGCGGTCCAAGGGCTTCAGCGTCACAGAGTGTGAGGTGCGGGACACCGGCGCGTGCGGCATCATGGCGCGCAGCGACGGGGCCGTGGTCGAGAACAACGTGGTGCATCAGATCGGGGTCACCTACCCCAGCGCCATCGCGGTGTGGGGTGGGGGCACGGGGAACCGGATCGTCCACAACACGATCTTCAATACGCCGTACAGCGCCCTGTGCAGCGGCGGGGACGATCACCTGATCGAGGGGAACCTCATTCACCACGCCATGCAGGAGCTGAAGGACGGGGCGGGCATCTACATCACCTTCTGCAAGCGCATCACGCTGCGGGGCAACTTCATCCGCGACATCGCCGAGGTCGGCGGGTACGGCTCCTCGGCCTACTACCTCGACGAGCAGGCGGAGGACTGCCTCGTTGAGGGGAACCTCTCCCTGCGCGTACCCCGGCCCTCACACAACCACATGGCGAAGAACAACACGCTCCGGAACAACGTCTTCGTGTGTGAGGGCGATGCGACGCTGACCTTCCCGAAGTCCGAAGGCTTCACGTTCGAGCGCAACGTGATCGTCGCGCCGGGGAAGATCACCTTCTCGAACCCGGGGGCGATCACGCAGGGCGCGAATAACCTCGTCTACACCGCCGCCATCGAGGGCGAGCCGCTGGGCGTCGTGCCGGGCGATCCGCTGCTGACCGGGCTGGAGGAGGGCAAGGTCGGCTTCGGCGAAGGGTCTCCGGCTCCAGGCTTGGGCATCGAGCCGATCGATGTCAGCCGCGCCGGCTACGCGGGCGGCAACCTGGAGCTCACCCAGGGCAACGCGCTCGTGGAGTTCTGAGGCGCAGGCGAGGAGGGAGCGCGGCGGCTCTGACGGAAGTCAGCGTCGGTCGGCGCTCCTGACACAACGGCTTGACTGGTGTCTGAGTGCGGGTTCTTCACGTCATCACACCCAAACGGTTCTCGGGCGGCGAGCTGACGGCCGTTGACGTCTGTGAGGAACTGATCGAGCGCGGCCATGACGTGCTCATTGCCACCAAGCCCTGCCCGCCGGTCGAGGCTGAACTGAAGCGCCGCGGTCTCCCGTTTCGCGTCGCGTCCGTCGGCAACAAGTTCAACCCCACTGTCCCCCTCATCGTGGCCGGCCTCGTTCGCCGCTTCGGCGCCGAGGTGGTCCACACCCACCACTCGACCGCCTCGCTGTGGGGCTCCTACGGCGCCTGGCTCACCGGCGTGCCGTGTGTGTCGCACGTCCACGCGATCAACACCTCCATCTGGCTGCTATCGGCGACTCACATCATCGCCTGCGCGGAAGCGGTGAAGACCCACCTGGTGGCTCAGGGCCGCCGGGCCGACCGCATCTCGGTGGTCTACAACGCCGTGGAGACCGACGGCCTGGAGCCCGTCGACCCGCCGGCCGTCCGGCGGGCGCTGGGTCTTTCTCCCGAGGGTCTCCTGGTCAGCATGGCGGCGCATCTGTCGAGGAGGAAGGGGCATGCCGTCCTGCTGGAGGCCCTCGGTCGGCTCCGAGCGGGCTTCCCCGCGCTGAGGTGCGCGATCATGGGCGACGGCGCCGAGCAGGAGGCGCTTCAGCAGATGGCGGAGCGTCTGGGGCTGGCGGAGACGGCCCTGTTCCTCGGGTATCGCTCTGACGCACGCGACATCATGGCGGCCTCGGACGCGGTCGCGCTCCCCTCGCTGGAGGGTGAGGGGCTGCCGCTGTCGCTGCTGGAGGCCGCGGCGCGAGGGCGCCCGATCGTCGCCACCGGGCTGGCGGGCGTGCCGGAGCTGGTGCTCGATGGGGAGACCGGCTTCACCGTGGCGCCGGGAGACGCGGAGGAGCTGGCGGACCGGCTGGGGCGGCTCCTGGCCGATGCGGAGCTGCGGGAGCGCGTGGGTGCGGCGGCGCGCGAGTTGGTCGCCCGTCGCTTCACGCGCCAGGGCCGGGCCGAGGCCATCGAGCGGGTCTACGAGCAGGCCCTGGCGGCCAAGCGGGGCCGACGATGAGCGTCTGACCCTCACTGATCGGAGATGGGACCATCGACATGACCGAGAACGACCGCACCATCCTTCGTAAGCTTGCGGGACGCATCGCCGAGATCGCTGCGACCGAGGAGCAGCAGAGCCGGCCCGAACGCTGGCGGGCGCAGAACGCGCTCGAGCCCCAGCGGCCGTTAGTCTACTGCTCCCCCGAGGGCTCGTGGATCGAGCTCGTGCCGGAACCGACCCTCGTGTGCGAGCACGACGACGCGCGCGGGCTGGAGCGCGGCCTCCGGTACCGGATCTACGCGGCCGAGCACTTCGATGACGATCAGGTCTGCGACAACGTGTTCCGGGTCCCCTACGCGGTGAGCAACACGGGCTGGGGCCTCTGGGCGGAGTACGTGCGGCCGGCGGAGGCGCGAGGGTCGTATGTCTGGGAGCCGCCCGTCAAGACGATGGCCGATGTCGAGCGGATTGAGGTGCCGCGGGCCACGCACGATCCCGAGGCGTCGGCGCGGAGCCTGGCCTTCTACCAGGAGCTGCTCGGGGACATCCTGGAGGTTCGACTTCACGGGGGCTTCTGGTGGGCGCTGGGGCTGATCGACGAGTGGACCTTTCTGCGCGGCATCGAGCAGACGTACTGGGACATGACCGACGACCCCGAGCTCCTCCACGCGGGGATGCGCCGGCTGATGGAGGGGAAGCTCGCGTGGCTCGAGCAGCTCGAGGGCCTGGGGGTGCTGTGCCTGAACAACGAGAACTGCTATGTCGGCTCGGGCGGGTTCGGCTACTCGGACCAACTGCCCCAGCCCGACTTCACCGGCGTCGTCCGGCTGAGGGACATGTGGGGCTTCTGCGAGGCCCAGACGATGAGCGAGGTCTCGCCGGCGATGCACGACGAGTTCGTGCTGACCTACCAGCTGCCGATCCTCGAGCGCTTCGGGCTCAACTGCTACGGCTGCTGTGAACCGCTGCACCTCAAGCTCGATCTGCTGAAGGCCAAGGTCCCGCGCATGCGGCGCATCTCGATCAGCCCCTGGGCGGACAAGCGCACCAGCGCCGAGAAGCTCGGGGGTGACGTGATCTTCTCCTGGAAGCCCAACCCGGCCGCCCTGGCGGGGGTGCAGTTCGACGCGGAGTGGGTGCGAGAGGACATCCGGGAGACGGTGGCGATCGCGCGCGAGCACGGGTGCGTGCTGGAGATCATCGTCAAGGACACCCACACCTGCAACCACCAGCCTGAACGGTTCGACGAGTGGTGCAGGATCGCCATGGAGGAAGCGCAACGCTAGTGGCGTGTCAGCCGTGGTTCTTGTGGTTGCCGTTAGTCGTCGTGGGTCGGCTCACCAGAGCCGACGCCGTCCGGCATTGACCTGAAGGCTCTGTCGGCTCTGGTGAGCCGACCCACGACGACCCAAGGCTTCACGGCTGACAGGGCACCAGTCGGTATCACTCGTGATTGTGAGGATGTGTCGTCGTCGCTCGAAGGGCCCACCTCGACAACGACGGTGACGGAGCAGCGCTCCGTCCTACGACGGCGACGGATGG
>VGFB01000652.1 GCA_016869015.1 Armatimonadota bacterium | reverse complement strand
CCATGCGCCAATGCACGCGCAGCGCGGCTACATCGGGGAGAAGGAACGCCCCGCGCCTCCGCCGACCGACAGCCGACCGCAACGACTGATCGGTCGGGCAACGCAAGGGGCCGGCGAGCACGTCCGGCAAGCGCGCGTCCCACGTGTTCGCGTGGAGCCACTTGAGCGGACGGTCGCGCCGCGACCCGGCCGCGGCCTCCACGGCGGCAACCCACTCGTCGGGCGAGCCGGCCACGCGGACGTTGGGCAGTCCGTTCAGACCGCTCATCGGCGAACTGACGACCGGGCAGCCCCGTGCGAGGTAGTCGTAGGCCTTGATCGGCGAGACGGCGTCACAGAGGGCGTTCTGCTTGAACGGGACGATCCCCACGTCGAAGTGGTCGAGGTAGGGCCCCAGTTCGTGACTGGGCTTCGCCGGAAGCACCGAGACGTTGGGGAGGTCCGTCAGCGCGCGAGGCAGCGTGTCACCTCCCGGCCCGATCAGGACCACCTGCCATGTCGGACGGGCTTCGGCCACGTGCCGCGCCACATCCCAGTCGTGCCACTTGCCGCTCAGGCTGCCGACGTAGCCTACCGTTGGTTCCGTTCCCGGGGGCAAGTCCTTGGGCCGCTCCTTCGACGGCGACGCGGATGCCACGGTCCATTCGGCCGCATTCGGCGAGAGCGTGACGTCGGGGCCGAGCTTCCTGACCAACGCCGGGCTGACGGCCGTGACATTATCTGCAACCCGCAGCATGTCGCGCTCGGCGGTCTTGCGGTACCAGCGGCAGTCGTCCAGCCGCTGGAACGCTTCCCAATCGTCGAGCACGTCGTAGACGACCGGGATCCTCTTCTTGCGGAACTCACGGGCCAGAGCGACCATCATCGGCGTGCAGGCGGCGAAGATCGCCAGAGCGGGCCGAGCCTCGCACAACTCGTCGAACCGGCGCCAGAAGCGCCGCAACACCTTCGCGTCCAACGTGCGGGCCGCTGCCAGGTAACCGCCGGGGACAATGTCGGCCACGGGGAGCAACGCCACGCCAGGCGGCAGCGGCACCGGCGGCCCCAGGTAATCCTGAGCGTGCACCACCGAGAAGCCGCGCCTCGCGAACGCCTCGGCGAGTTTCTGGGGACGCTGCCCGCCCCCCGTCATCCCCCAGTAGCCCAGGGAGAGCACGGCTATCACAGGCGCGGGAAGCCGCGTGGCCTGCGGGAGCCGAACCGCCTCGCCGCGCTCGGGCGCTGTCAAGCCGTGCCGGTCCAGGATCCCCGCCCAACGCTCTCGCCAACGGTCCTTGTCGAAGACTTGGGCGGTCTGTCTCGCGCGTTGGCTGAGCTGCTTGCGCAGGTCAGGGCCGTCCAACAGCCGCACGAGACCTTCCCGGATCGCGCTGGTGGTCGGCTCGACGAGCAGACCATTGTAGTCGTTGAGCACCAGGTTGCCGAGACCGCCGACGTTGGTGGCCAACACGGCGTTCCCGGAGGCCATGGCCTCCAGGCATGAGAGCGAAGTGCCCTCCGAGAAGAGGGAGGGGATGATGGTGATGTCGGCCTCCCGGTAGGCGGAGGGCATCTCCTCCAGGTGTCGCCACTCCCACTCGATCCCCGGTACCCGCGCTGCGAGTTCGGCGATGCGCTGCTCCGCCGCCTCGTCGCCGCGACCGACGAAGCGGAAGCGGATGTCGGACCGGCGGGTGCAGAGGTCCTCAGCGATCTCGCAGGCAACGGCGAAGCCCCGACCCGGCGCCAATCGCCGCGGGAAGAGGACCGTCAGGGGTTGGCCCCCGGGACGCCTGCGGCTCGGCCGGTAGGCCCCGAGGTCAACAGCGTTGGGCACGTACGATAGCTTGGACCCCAGATCGGGTCGCTCGGCGCGGACCCAGTTGAGGGTGTTCGTGTCGACCGAGACCACGTAGGCGGCGTTCTCCAGACAGCTGAGCAACCGGCGGCGCCACTCGGGACTGCGCCACCATCCGTCGGACTCCGTATCCCACCACACCCCATGGGAGATCGCGATGCTCCCGGGTCGGCAGGCAGGGTAGCACATGTTGAAAGCATGGTAGATCACGTGCCCGTAGCCGGCGGTGACCTCGTGGAACAGGAGGTTGGCGGATGGGTAGGTATCGTAGTGCATTGCCGTGGCGCCCAGGCCGAAGACCACCAGGCGTCCGTACTCGCGGCGCCAGGGCTGAGCCGAGGGCTGGAACGCGTGCACGATGAGGCCGCGGTCCTCGAGAAGTTGCGCCAAGTCCACCAGATAGCGTTCGCCGCCTCCCATGATGGGAGTGTCGCCACCTGTGGGGGGCGTCGGGTGGAAGAACGAGGGAGCGAGGATTGCGACGGATCGGCGCCGATCCTCCTCGGAGATCTCCGGCAGGAAGGGCGCCAGGCGGGCCGCGGCCTCCGAGACAGCTGGTGCCGGCTGGCGGGACGAACCTGCACTGGGCGCCTTGACGCCCGTCGCGGCTCGGGGGCGGGGCGTGGTCCCGGCGGCCGCCTCTGTCTGGTTCGCGGTCTCCGTGAGCCAACCATTCCAGGACTCCGCGAGACGCGACCAAGAGCGGAGGACGGCCATCTCGCGGCTCAGTCGTCGCAGGGCCTCCAGTCGAGGGCCGTCCGACAAGCAGTCCTGCAGCACCGGGCCGAAGCCTGTCGGCTCTACTCCCTCCGAACGCGCTGGGAGAGGCCGGTGCGGGAAGTCGTCGCCTAGAGGGCCCTCCACCCACATGCTCGGAGCCGCCACGACCACGCCCGCAGAGGCCGCCTCCAAGGCCAGTAGGGGCGTGACAGGGCCTTGGCTCGCGACCAGCAGAACGTCGAGTAGGTTGAGCAACTCGTTGAAGGCCTGGTCGCCCTCCTGGTGAGCCGCAGTCCAGGCGTCGCCGATCTCCTGGAAGGCGCCTTCGAGGCCCAGACGGGTCCGCCAGTCCCTGTAGTGCCAGGATCGAGCGTGAGGCTCAAGGGCGAGGAGCAAGGTTGTGCTTGGGAAGCTGGACCTCAGGCAGCTGAAGTCGGTGAGGAGACGAAGGCCTGCCGCCCGCGACAGCGCCCCCCCCCAACACCCCACGACCGCGCCATCCCCGAGCCCGCGTGCCAGCCTCTGTGACCGCCTCGCGACGAGAGGACGGAAGCTGTCCGCGTCCACGCCGAGGCCGAGAGTGCGGACGGCGGGCAGCGCAGCAGCGAGACCCGACGCAACCGAGGCACTGAACGTCGCCACGGCAGTGGCTCGGCGAAGGCCGTCGAGCGCGTCGTCGTCCGGTGGGTGTTGGGCGACGTCAACATGCGCCAGCCACGGCTGCGGGGCGTTGCCCAGCAGTCGTGCCAGGGCGGAGATGCGCTCGGGCGCGCAGCAGGTCACGACGGCCCGAGGGCTGAACTCGGCCATGGCCCACCGGATCACGTTCGCGTCCCACGGCGCCTCTCCTCTGCCGACCACGGCTCCCCGCACAGCGTGCGGCCGGCCCGCCTCGTCGGTAGAGGACCACCCTACGACCGCCGCTCTGAGGCCATACGTCTGCTCCAGGTGCGGGATGATCCCTCGTGCGACGGCTCCGTGAGGCGTCGGCGAACCCGGGTCGTCGCCTATCCAGAGGACGTCAGCAGAGGATGTCATGTATAGTGCGCTACCCATCCCAGCATAGGAGTGAGTGCTCCCACAGCGGGGTGCAGGTCGGGCAGAGAAGCGTTCCGTCCGGCCCAGGCGGGCTCGAGCCCGGCATCGGGTTCATGAGGCAGGTCGCCCGAC
>VGFB01000651.1 GCA_016869015.1 Armatimonadota bacterium | reverse complement strand
CTTCTACCGCCTCCTTCAACAGGCCGTCGCCGTCGATCCTGTCCCGCTCAACCAGCTCCTCGGCGGGAATGCCACGCCTGAGCCGCCCAAGGAGCCTCAACCTGAGTCAAGCAGATAGCCCAGAAGTTCAAAGACGCGACCCCGGGTGTAAGGCCTGCGCCAGATAGGCGCCCGTGTGGGAGCCCGCGGTTCGCGCGACCTCCTCCGGGGTCCCGCCGGCTACGAGGCGTCCGCCGCCCGCGCCGCCCTCGGGGCCCAGGTCAATGACGTAGTCCGCGCACTTGATGACGTCCAGGTTGTGCTCGATCACCACCACCGTGTTGCCCGCATCGACGAGTCGGTTCAGCACGCTGAGGAGCTTGCGGATGTCGTCGAAGTGCAACCCCGTGGTCGGCTCATCGAGGACGTAGAGCGTCTTGCCGGACTGAGTGCGCGCCAGTTCCTTGGCGAGCTTCACGCGCTGGGCCTCGCCGCCGCTGAGGGTCGGCGCCGGCTGCCCGAGATGGATGTAGTCCAGCCCGACCGCCGCCAGAGTCTCCAGAATCCGCCGCACGCGCGGGAGGTTGCCGAAGAGCTCGAGGGCCTCCGCGACGGTGAGGTCGAGCACCTGCGCGATGCTCCGGCCCTTGTACAGGACCTGCAGCGTCTCCCGGTTGTACCGCGTCCCGCGGCAGGCCTCGCACGTGACGTACACATCCGGCAGGAAGTGCATCTCTACCCGGATCGTCCCGTCGCCGTCGCAGGAGTCGCACCGCCCGCCCCGCACGTTGAAGCTGAAGCGCCCGGGCTCATACCCGCGCATCCGCGCCTCGGGCGTGGCTGCGAAGAGCTCGCGGATCAGGTTGAAGGCCCCCACATACGTGGCCGGGTTGGAACGTGGCGTCCGCCCGATGGGGTCCTGGTCGATGTTCACGACCTTCTCGATGTGCTCCACGCCGCGCAGCGCTCGGTGGCGTCCGGGGCGCGCCGTCGAGTTGTAGAGCCGCCGCTGCAGCGCGCGGTAGAGGATGTCGATGATGAGCGTGCTCTTTCCCGAGCCAGAGACCCCGGTCACGCAGGTCAGCACCCCCAGCGGCACCCGAACGTCCAGCTGCCGAAGGTTGTGCTCCTCGGCGCCGAGGATCTCCAGCGCGGCCTCCGGGCTCACCTTTCGGCGCACAGCCGGCGTCTCGATGCGCTTGCGGCCGGACAGATACGCGCCCGTGAGGGAGGCCGGGCTCGCCAGGAGCTCCTCCACTGTGCCCTCGTGGACGATCTCCCCGCCGTGGACGCCGGCACCCGGCCCGAAGTCCACCACGTGGTCGGCGCTCAGGATCGTCTCCGCATCGTGCTCCACGACGATGACCGTATTCCCCAGGTCGCGCAGGTGCGCCAGCGTACGCAGCAGTCGGGAGTGATCCCGCGCGTGAAGTCCGATGCTCGGCTCGTCCAGGACATACAGCACGCCGGTCAGCCCGGCGCCGATCTGGGTGGCAAGGCGGATGCGCTGCGCCTCGCCGCCGGAGAGCGACGGCGAGGCCCGGTCGAGGGTGAGGTACTCGAGGCCTACGTCGGCCATGAACCGCAAGCGCGACGCGATCTCCGTAACCAGCCGCGAGGCGATGGCCGCCTGTGCTCGACCGAGGTCCAGCTCCCGGCAGAACCGCTCAGCCTCCTCGACGGTCATCGCCAGGAACTCCACAACCGACTTCCCGCCCACCTGCACGCCCAGCACGTCGCCGCGGATTCGCGTGCCGCGGCACTTCGAGCAGACGGCCGAATACCGGCCGCCGTCGCGTCCGTCACGGGTGGGGGAGAAGAAGCCCTCCCACGTCGAGGTGTAGGAGAACTCCCGACCGCTGCGCGCCTTGTAGGTGAACTCGAGGCTCGCGTCGCCCGTCCCCTCCAGCAGCGCCCGCCGCGCCTCCTCGGGCAGGTCCCTCCAGGGCGTGTCCACCTCGAAGCCGTAGTGCCGGCCCAGCGCTTCGACCACGTGCCGGGAGTGCGGGGTCTGCTCCTTGCCCTGCAGGTCCAGCGCCCCGCCCAGGACGGGCTTGGAGGCATCCGCGACGAGAGCCTCCGGGTCGATCGACAGCCGCGTCCCCAGCCCCCCGCAGGCCGTACACATCCCCTGGGGGCTGTTGAACGAGAACATCGCCGGCGTCAGCGGCGGGTAACTGATCCCGCAATCGACGCAGGCAAAGCGCGATGAGAACAGGAGGTCCTCACCTTCGAGGATCGCCGCAACCAGCGTCTGATCCCCCAGGGCCAGCGCCGTCTCCACCGAGTCGTTCAGCCGGCTGCGCCCGTCATGGCGCATGACCAGCCGGTCCACCACGATCTCAACCGTATGTCGCTGCTTCTCGGTCAGTCGCACCTTCCCCGACAGGTCGACGACTTCCCCGTCGATCCGCGCCCGGACGTACCCCTGCCGAACCGCATCGCCGAGGATGTCCTTGTAGGAACCCCGCCGCTCCTTCGCCACCGGCGCCAGCACCAGCAGCCGCGTGCCCTCGGGGAGCTCCAGGAGCCGGTCCACGATCTGCTCGGCCGTCTGGGAGGTGATCGGCCGCCCGCACTGGTGGCAGTGCACCTTCCCCACCCGGGCATACAGCACGCGCAGGTAGTCGCTGATCTCCGTGACGGTCGCCACGGTGGACCGGGGGTTCCCGCTCGCGGCCTTCTGCTCGATGGAGATCGCCGGCGAGAGCCCCTCGATGTGATCGACCTCGGGCCGCGCCATCCGGTCGAGGAACTGTCGCGCGTAGGCGCTCAGCGACTCCACATATCGCCGCTGCCCCTCGGCGTAGATCGTGTCGAAGGCCAGCGACGACTTCCCCGAGCCGCTCACTCCGCTGAACACGACCAGCTTCCCCCGCGGGATGTGCACTGTCACGTCCTTGAGGTTGTGAGCGCGAGCGCCGAAGACCGAAAGCGTGTCCATGGAGGGGGTCGAAGTTTGGCAGGTTCGCGGGAAGCGGCTCGCGAGGGACTATAGCACCCGGCAGGAGACACCGTCAACGACGGCGTAAGGTACGGCGGAGTCCAGGAGTGCGACGGGTTGAGGAGGCGGTACGATGGATGAGGGCCCGCTTCACGAACCAACAGGGGCGCCGCCGCCGATTCCTCCCCCGCTGCCCCCGCCTCCGATGGCCGGGTGGGGTCCGCAGCCCGAAGACCCGCGCCTCCGGGCCGCCTGGACCAAGACGATCATCGCGCTGGTGCTGGCGCCCGTGTCGCTGATCGCGCGCAACGTGCTCGCGGTACCCGCTGTCGTCCTGGCCATCCTCGCGCTGGTGGATATCCGGCGCATCGAGAACCCGCCGTCCCACTACCTGCCTCTCGCCATCGTCGCCCTCGTTATCGCTTCGCTCGGCGTGCTGCTGATGCTGGGCAGCGGCATCTTCTTTCTCGTCATGTACCTCGGCCAAGGCACCTGGCCCTGAAGAGGTGCAGACGCGCGCGAGGCCTGGGGCGCGGAGGCGACGAACGGCGGGCAGAGCGTGTTCCTGAACGGAGGGAGAGACCGATGCGCCGCCTCGCAGCTGTCCTCTTCCTCAGCCTGCCGGTCGCGCAGAGCTGGGGGCAGTTCCAGTCGCCGGACCTCGTCGTCAACGGCAGCTTCGAGGAAGTGGACGAAGCGGGAATGCCGGTCGGTTGGTCGCACTGGCTGAAGGAGTTGCCGGAGCCGGACTGCATCAGCGTCGATGAGACCTTCGCCCATTCCGGCAAGCGCTCGCTGAAGATCTCTCACCG
>VGFB01000650.1 GCA_016869015.1 Armatimonadota bacterium | reverse complement strand
GGCACCCGCCTCACCAACAACGCCGCGGTCGACTGGCGACCGGCGTGGTCGCCCCGAGGCGATAAGATCGCCTTCGTGAGCGACCGGGCGGGGAACTACGAGATCTACCGGATGAACACCGACGGCAGCAACCAGGAGCGGCTGACCAACTCGGCGGGCGACGATCTTGATCCGGCGTGGTCGCCGAACGGGCGGCAGATCTACTTCTCCAGCCAGCGGGACGGGAACCGCGAGATCTACGTGATGAACGCGGACGGGTCCGGGCAGATGAACCTGACCAACAACGCGGCCGACGACCAGGAGCCCGCGTGCTCGCCCGACGGCTCTCAGGTCGCCTTCCGCACCGATCGCGACGGGAACACCGAGATCTACATCATGCAGTCCGATGGCCGCAATGCCGGCAACTTCACGAACCACGGTGCCAGCGATGAGCACCCGACCTGGGCGCCCGATGCCGGCCAGTACAACATCGGGCAGATGGCGCTGCGCAGCACGCGCCACGGGGGCACGGACCTGTTCATCATGGACCTGCAGTACCAGACGATGGTCAACATGACCAGCACCGGCGCCTCCGAGAGCGACCCGGCCTGGTGCCCGGCGCCGAAGGTCACCCGGACGCTGATCGGCCCCTTGGGCTCCGACGGCGGCTCGGACCCGCCGTTGGGCACGTCTCGCCCGCTGGCGATCGTGAGCGTGCGGGTGGACGGGCTCATGTCGGCGGCGACCGTGGCGATTTCGGCGGCCAACGAAGGCACACTGGATGTCGAGCCGATAGACAACCTGGGGGCCTACCTGGCCGGCGTGAAGATCATCGGCACCGACATCACCAGCGTGCGGGAGGACATGGGTCGCGGCCTTCCCGCGCGGGTGTGGGTGGTGAACAACTCGCCGGAGACCAATGCCGTGCTGGTGTTCCTGGCAGGCGATACCGGGAAGGTCTCGAGCGTGGTGGCCGTGACGGACAACCCGGTGGCGCCGGTACAGGTTGAGCCGACCGGCGCCGTCGTTGTGCTGCGCGGTGAGTTCCCGGCGGTCTACGCCGCGGGGGACTTCGAGCGCAACCTGGCGGAAGGCGGAACACGAGAGGTCCGGCTTGAGGCGAGGACGGGTGAGGTGCTGGCAATCGGCGGAGCTGTCCGCTCGGCAACCGGGAAGGGAGGGGCTCCCTCATGAGCATCCGCGTGCATGTGATGCTGACGGTGTTGGCGTTGGGGATCGGGCTAGTGGGATGCGGCGGCAACGGGGTCGTTCCAGGCCCCGGGCCCGACCCTGAGCCAACGACGGTGGACCTGGGCGCCTTCGAGGTCGCGGTGGCCTCGCCGGCGACGTTCCAGACCGCATCGCTGAACTCACCGAACGGCGGGCTGGTGGGCTTCACGGCGATGTGGGGGTCGAGGATCACGCGTCTGCGGGAGTTGGGGCTCTCGGACATCGCCTTCCAGAGCACGCGGACGACGGCGAACGACATCTACGTGATGAGCTCGGACGGCGGGAACGTGCGGCGCCTCACGAACGATGGGGCGGCCGACACCCAACCCGCCTACTCACCGGATGGCAGCCAGATCTGCTTCACGGCCCTGCGAACGGCGAACGAGGAGATCTTCGTCATGGACGCCGACGGGTCCGCGGAGACGAACCTCACGAACAACGCGGCCGCCGACAATGAGCCGGACTGGTCACCCAAGGGCACTCAGGTGGCCTTCACCAGCCAGCGCGACGGCAATCGCGAGGTCTACCGGATGAAGCCGGATGGCACCTCGCAGATCCGGGTCACCAACAACGCGGCGATCGACTTCCAGGCGGACTGGTCGCCCAACGCTCGGCAGTTCGCCTTCTCCAGCGACCGGGGCGGCGACTACGAGATCTACGTCATGAACATCGACGGCAGCAACGCCGCGGCACTCACCAACGACGCCGCGAACGACTTCAACCCGGCCTGGTCGCCCGACGGTCGGAAGATCGCCTTCAACGGACAGGCCGACGGCGACAACGACATCTACGTGGTCAACGCGGACGGCACGTACCGGCAGCAGTTGACCTTCAACTCCACGGACGACCGTGAACCCTCCTGGTCCCCCGACGGGCGGCGCATTGCGTTCGCGAGCAACCGCGACGGGCAGTTCCAGCTGTACTCGATGGCCGTCGACGGGTTGGACGTCCGGAACCTCACCGGCACCGGCACCACCGACCAGGCGCCCGATTGGTCGCCCGGCGCCGTCACCCGCCGACAGCTGATTGGCGCCCCGGCCAGCGACGGCGGCTCCGACCCTCCGTTTGGCACACCGCGGCCGCTGGCAATCGTGGGGATGGGACGCGACGGCCTCGTGGGTGCCATGACGATCACGGCCGACGAGGCGGTGTGGCCCACCGTGAACTTGCAGCCGATGAGCGACCTGGGGCCTCAACTGGCGGGCGCGCGCATCACGGCCGGCGCGATCGGGAACGTCCTGGAAGACCGCGGCCGCGGCCTCCCTCCGCAGGAATGGACCTTGTCTTCCCAGCCGGCCGTCGGAGCAGTGCTGGTGTTCTTCCGGGCCGACACCGGGCGGATCGCGACCCTCATCGCCGTCTCGGACCAGGCGCTCAGCGCCCCACCTCAGCGCGACAGCGGCCGCATCGTGCTGCAGGGCGGGTTCGGCCCCGTCCTGACGGCCGACGATGGAGGTGCGCGGACCGTCGCGCCGAGCGCTAGCCGGGTGGAACTGGACGCGCAGACCGGAGTCGTCTTGTCAAGTCGTTGACGGGTCCGCGCCACCCGCGCACCGACCGCGACCCTCGCCGTGCCGTAGGAGCACGAGCGCCTCCGGGCTTCTGCGGCACGGCTTGCTGTGCCGCCACAACCACTGTCCAGACGCCGGCGGCTTCGATGGGGGCGCAACACTCTACGCTTGCCTGGCCTCAAGGCGCGCCAGGGCAACGCTCACCGGAACGCACCGTTGTGCAGGGTTCTGCGCGGCAAGTTCGACAGGGTTGCCTTCGTTCCGGTCCTCCGGTATAATCCCACCAGGTGTCGCACAACGAACTTGACGGCCCGCGGGCGCGCTGCGTCCGGCGGCGGCCGGTCAAGGAGTGGGCCCCATGCGCAGGTGGATGATCTTCGGGATGGCGGCTGTGCTCATGGCTGCGTCGGTCGGCTGCAAGAAGCGCCCCGTGGACGAGAAGGCGGCCACGGAGGAGGCCCAGCAGAACGCGCTGATGGTAGCCCAGGCGGAGCAGACGAAGGCGCTCGATGAGATCCGCGCGGAGATCGTGACCTGGCGCAACACGGCCGCGGCGCAGGCTGCCGAGCCGGAGTTCAAGGACGATCTTGCGGTGGCGAAGCGCCTGACGGGCATGCTCTCTCGGCAGGCATCCAAGCAGCAGGACAAGGAAGCCGCTCTCACGGTCGACCGACTGGCCCGCTGTCTTTCGGCTCTGTCGGCCGGGGCGCCCGCCAATCGGATCCAACAGCACCTCGAGCGGGCGGAGATGGGCTTAGTCTCGGGCAACCTCGAGGCCGCCGGGGCCGAGGTCCTGGCCGCGGCCGGAACCGCCTACAACCCCTCTGCGCCGGCGCTGGTGCCGGACGTGCTGGGGCAGTTGGAGGACGCCTCCAAGGCCGTCCGCAACGGGGATGCGGCGAAGGCGGAGGAGCTGATCGGGGCGGTGATGGAGAAGGCGCGGGCCGACGCCGCGTCCGCCGACCTCGCCACGGCGCAGGACATCGCCGCGGAGGCGGAGGTGAGCATTCAGCGG
>VGFB01000649.1 GCA_016869015.1 Armatimonadota bacterium | reverse complement strand
TCCGCCGACCCGCCAGTGGGGGACCGATGTCGTTCAGTCCCCGAAGGGGACGACTGGTGGATAGCCCGGGGCGACAGCCCCTGGAACCGACGCCCAAGTCCTCGGAGCCCCAACGGGGCGACAGACGGCCCGCCCGCCACCTACGGGGCGGGAAACGTCGGGGGGCTCCGAATCCGTGGGTTTCACCCACGGCTAGCCATCGGTCGCCCCTACGGGGCTGACGGCTGGGCCCAACGGCACATCGCCCCGCAGATGTGGGTAATGGCTAGCCGAGGGGGAGAGGGGGGCCGGGGGGAGGCGCACATGGAACCAATGAACGCTCCCTTGCGTCGCCGCAACCGTCGCTCAACCCTCGTGTCTGCCGTCTGGGCCGTTCTTGTCGGCGCAACGGTGTCGGCGGCGCCGTTCTCTCTGCTGGTGAACGGGCAGCCGACGCCGCTGGACCCCGGGCCGCTGATCGTGGACGGCGAGGTCTACCTCTCGGCCGACGTGCTCTCCCACAAGCTGGGTATCGCGGTGCTGCCGACGAAGCTCACGGGGATGTGGGTGGTGTCGGCCTACGGGACGCACGTCTACATTCGGGCGAACACGACACGGTACATCCGCGACGGCGTGGAGTCCGAGGCGGCCCACGCCCCGCTCATGCAGGGCGGGCAGATGCAAGTGCCCGTCTCGACGCTGGCGGCGAACTTCCCGCTGCAGGCGAAGGGGCCGTTCGCCGCCAGCCTGGAGTTGACCGGACCGAACGCCACCGTGCAGGCCGTTCGGCAGGGCCCGCATCCGGACTACGTGCGGATCGTGCTCGACGTCTCGGCTCCGGCACCCTTCTACTGGGAGCAGAGCGGGGACCAACTGACCGTGTTGGTCTCGGGCGATCCCGGCGCCACGGGCGGCCTGTTCCAGGCGGAGGGCTTCGCCGACCCCCTGGTGCCAGAGATGGTGCAGGAGCCCGCGGCCGGCGGTGGGACGAGCATCGTGCTGGCGCACCGCTGCCCGACCAACGCGCTGGTCTTCACCCTGGCCGACCCGTACCGCATCGTCATCGACTTCCCGCGCCGTCCGCCGGAGCAACCCGGCCCGCCGCAGGCGCCGGAGGATCTCGAGTACCGCAAGGAACGGCCGTGGGTCGTCCATCGGCTGATGACCGACCGCGGCCTCGCGGTCGCCTACAGCGTGCGGCTGCCCGTGGGTCAGGGGGGCGCGCAGGTCCGGCCGGCGCTGGCGAACGGCAGCGTGTTGGGGAAGGCCTCTGTGAGCGCGATGGTAGCCGGCGCGAAGGCGTTCGCGGGGATCAACGGCGGGTTCTACGCAGTGGGCGGCGGGCCGCTGGGGATGCTGGTGATCGACGGGGAGTGGGTCAAGGAGCCGATCCTGGGCCGAACGGCGCTGGGCGTGATGCAGAGCGGCTCCGTGCAGATGGGCAACGTGCGGTTCGCGTCCACCGTCACCCTCCCCGGGGCCGGGACGTTCGCGGTCAACGCGCTCAACACGGGCCACACGACCGGCGACCAGGCGGTGCTCTATACTCGCCGGTGGGGGGCTTCGGTCGCCGACAAGGGGGCCACGACGGCGACGCGGGTGATGCTGTCGGCGGCCAAGGAGATCCTCGTCGTCAACGCCAAGGGCGACGCCATGACCATCCCCGAAGGGGGCTGGGTGCTCAGCGTCGTGGGTCCCCGCGCGGCGAGCGTCGCGAAGGCCACCGTGGGCGGGATCGCGGCGGTCAACCTGGGCACGGACCCCGCCTGGCCGGGCCTGCGTCATGCCCTGGGCGGCGGCCCGCGGTTGGTCGCCAATGGGAGGCCCTACGTGACCTCCTCCACCGAGCACTTCCGGGCCGACATTGCGGTGGGCGCGGCGCCGCGGACGGCGGTCGGGGTGCTCGCGAACGGTGATGTGCTCCTGGTGGCGGTGGATGGTCGGCAGGCGGGGTACAGTGTGGGGATGACGCTGGGGGAGCTGGCGCAGTTCCTGGCCAAGCAGGGCTGCAGGGACGCGATGAACCTCGATGGCGGAGGGTCGACGACCCTCGTCGTGGACGGTCGCCTCGTGAACCGCCCCAGCGACGGCCGGTCCCGCAGCGTCTCGAACGCCCTCCTCGGCTTCCTCGTGCCCGACAAGAGCGTCGCCGGGAAGTAGAGGCGGCTACTCGGGCGCGATCTCCAGTCGAGCGGCCGCGACCGTCGTCTCGATGCGGAGCTGTCCCCGATCGTCCGCGCTCAGGACATCCTCGCTCGTCTCCCCACGCTCCTCCACGAGCCGAACGCGGTGGTGCGAGCCCGGCTCGACGACGTAGGCCCCCGAGCCCACCGTGATGCGCACGCGCTGGGGGCGCCCCCGGGAGACGGAGAGCTGCCCCGGTCGTCCGGCCGGCACGGAGCCGTCTCCGGCGACGGCGACCTCGATCCCCGACGCATCGTAGCGCGCGAAGCCCGCGGTGGTGACGCCCTCGTAGGGGCGGACCTCCACCGGGCTGGGCGCAAGCTCCCAGGAAGCGCGCTCCGGAACATCCAGCGTGGCGAGCACCGCTCCGGTGCGCAAGCCGGCGAGGTCCACGAGCCGCGAAGTGAACTGGCAGACGGCTCCGCCGAAGAGCCGGTGGCGGGCGGCGTGCAGGGCGACCTGGACCCGCTGGGAGCGGCCGGGATTGTAGAGGAACACCGACTCGCCGTCGCTTTCGCAGATGGCCATCTCGGGCGCGACGAACCGGGCGTCAAGGAGCTCGAGGCGCGCCCGGCGCGCGCACAAGTCGGCGTGGAAGGGCTCCCAGAGGCGGTGTTGCGGCATCCAGCTGGCCCAGAGGCGGTGGGTCGCGAAGAAGGCCGACCCGAGACCCACATCACGGACGAAGACGCCGGCCACCGTAGGGCGCTTGTCCTCGGTGACGGACATGGCAAGGCGCGCGAAGGGGAGGACGCCCTCAGGCAGCTCCGCGAAGCCCGTCCAGCCGTTCATCGCGTAGGCCCCGGCGCCGGTTCGGCGGCCGCGGACGGCGCCCTCGAAGTCGCCGGTGGTCGTGGCGCCGGGAGGCAGGGACGGGAGCGCGGGATGGGGCCGCTGGATGGCGAGATTCCCGGTGAGGTTCTTCAGCTCCCGGAAGGGGGACACCCCGAAGAGGGTCGCCAGGCGGCTCGGCAGCGCGGCCCAGGAGCCGGTCTGGGCGAAGCCGGCCCCGATGTCGGCCACCAGGACGCCGCCCCCGGCGACGTAGTCTTCGAGGCGCCGCTGGGCGTCATCGGGCAGGCTAAGGGCCATCGGCGCCAGGATGACGCCGTAGCGGTCCAGATCGGCGGAGGCGAGGTCGGTGGGGCGCAGGTAGTCGACGGAGCCGTAGCGGGTGCCCTGCTTGAGGGCGTTGATCAGGTCGCTCGGCTCCCGCAACGACAGGCCCTTGATGAAGCCATACACGGGGACCTGCAGCGCGGCGAAGCCGTCGGCGTAGGGCTCGTAGAGGATGGCGACGGTTCCCCGCGGGCGGCTGCGCCAGGCGGGTTGGTCCCGCACGCCGGCCAGGGCCTCGCGCCACTGAGCCTGCACCACCGGGTCGCCGAGGACCTCGGGCGGCGCCTCGAAGCAGACGCCGCTCGCGCCGTGGACGGCCGCCTGCATCATCCACTCCCGGAGGGCCTGCCCGATCTGCAGAGCCTCGTCGTCGCCCGGCAGGAACAGGCGCAGGCAAGGCACGACGCGGCGGTTGCGGAGGCCGCGCGCGATGTCGAGGGCCTGCACGTTGTGGGT
>VGFB01000648.1 GCA_016869015.1 Armatimonadota bacterium | reverse complement strand
CAGCTCCACCGAGGCCGCGCCGTTGTACAGCGGGAGGTAGAGGATGAACTCATGCTCGCCGGGGGGAATCCCGCCCACCAGCACCGCCTCGTTGCTCTGCTTCTCCGGTCGGCCGACGCCCACCCAGTGCCAGACCTGCCCGGGCGGCTTCTGTTGGTCCGGCGGCATCCGCACGTAGAGGTCCAGCCCGCTCATCCCGGTGGCCGGCATGTGGGTCATCGCAAGCCCGCTCGAGGTGAGCGTCCAGCGGGCGGCGATGGAGTTCGCATCCGTGAGGAACCGTACCGCGATCCCCGCCGAGCTCCGGCTGAGGCTCCAGACGGCGTCGGGCACGACGCCCTTGGCTTTCGCCGGGAAGCGGTCGAAGGGCGCCTCGGTACCGGTCCAGCCCTGGCCCTCAACGGTCAGCGTCCGCACGTCGGTCCAGGCGCGCTCCGCCTCCTGCGCCAGGCCCTCCGCCGCCGCCAACAGCGCGATCGTCAGCGTCGCCACGGCAATCGGAATCCCCGTCGGTGACAATGGACCTGCTCCCTTCTGGGTGGTAGCTTCCACGTCCGCGCGGCGCTTCGTTGCGCAACCGGGCATCGCCTCCTGCCCGACGGGTCACTCGGCGAACCCTGACCGGCGCGAGGGTCGACCTCGGCCCCTGTCGATCGCGATCACCACGCAGCCCGTAGGTCGGGGACTCCAGTCCCGACAGCTTAGCGCGCCTGCAGGTGCTCCAGGATGTCGGCGGCGGTCGGTTCCTTGCGCAGCAACTCCGAGCACTCGCAGCCCGATTCGATGGCCTTCTTCACGGCGCCCGCGGCCGAGGCGTCCCCCAGCAGCACCGCGCCGATGAAGCGCCCATCGTGAAACACGAAGCGGGCATACCGGCCGTCGGCCTCCTCCTCGATGACGTAGTAGCTCCCGTCCTCCGGCTCGAACCGCCCGACGCTGAGCAGGTCCAGCCCGACCACCTTCAGCGTATTCGACCCGCGGGATTCCCCGAACTCCGTGGCCGACCCCACCGCGTTCAGCCCGGCAATTCGGCCCTGGTACTGGGACGCGAACCAGTTGCCGTACAGCACCCCCCGATGCTCGGCCACGTCGCCCGCGGCGAGGATGTCCGGGCGCGACGAGACCAGCGCGTTGTCCACAACGACGCCCTGGTTCACGTCCAGCCCCGCGCGGCGGGCGAGGTGACTGTTCGGGCGAACCCCCGTCGCGATGACCACGCAGTCCGTCTCCAGGTGCAGGCCGTCGTCGAGATCGACGCCGGCGACGCGCTCGTCACCCACGATCTCCTTTGGGCGGGCCTGGGTCAGGAGCCGGATGCCCGCCGTCCTCAGATGCTCCGCCAGCAGCTCGCCCGCCCGCCGGTTGAGCTGCCGGGGCATCAGCCACTCATGGCCCTCCAGGACCGTCGCCTCCGCGCCCCGCCGGCCCAGCGCCGCCGCCGTCTCCAGCCCCAGCAGGCCGCCGCCCACCACGAGGCACCGGACCCCCGGCCTCAGGGCTGTGAGCAGCTCCCGCGCGTCCTCGACGGTCCGCACACTGAAAACACCCTCCCGGTGGGCGCCGGCCACGGGCGGGATGAAGGGGTGGGCCCCAGCAGTGAGAATCAGTCGCTCGTAGGGGACGACCTCCTGCGAACACAGCACCACCCCATGCTCGCCCGGCCGCAGCTCGCCGACCTCCTCCCCCAGCAGCATCCGAATGCCCTGTTCCTCGTACCACGCGGCGGGGTGGATCGGTAGCTCGTCTTCGGTCACCTCTCCCGCGAGGTAGCGGGTCAGGTTCAGCCGATAGTACGGCAGCTCCCGCTCGCGAGAGATCAGCGTGAGCTCCGCCCCCGGGGCCGCTTCACGGATCGCCTCCAGGGCGGAGAGGCCGGCGATCCCGGCACCCACGATAAGCACCTTCGCCGTCGAGCCAGCGGCCGCTGCCGTGGCGGCCTCGGCGACGGCCTCGAACCGGTCCGCGGGCGACCCGCAGACGGGGCACTCGTCGGGGGGCTCCCCGCCGGGGGCCGGGAACCCGCAGTTCAGGCAGCGCAGCCCGGCGGCCTGGAGGCCGGCCCGGGGCGCCGCCGCTGCGTCATATGGCTCGAACTCGGCCGCCGGGCTCCCGCAGACGGGACACCACTCCGGCGGCTCCGGCCCGCGATGGATGTACCCGCACACCGTGCAGCGCCACGCTCGCTCGATCATGTCCGGCAGTCCCCCGTCTCTCCGGTTGCCCGTCACCTGACCCGGCTGTTCCCCGGGCTCTCCCAGTAGTCGAGGTCGGTGCCCAGCCTGTGCTTCACCGGGTCCGTCAACGCGTTCAGGCGCCCGATCACCTCGGCGCTCAGCTTCAGCCCGCAGCCCCGAACGTTCGCCTCGAGTTGTGCCACGTCCCGCGCGCCGGCCAGCACGCACGCGACTCCCGGCTGCCCCGCGACCCACGCGAGCGCGACGTCGCTCATCGGCTCGCCCAGCTCCTCCGCCACCGCGTGGATTCCCTCCAGGGCGGGGACGATCTCCTCCTCGGCGCCAGGGCCGCCGTGCCGCGCGCCCTTCCGGTCGCCGCTGAAGTGCCGCGTCCGCAGCCGGTACCACGGGACCTCCTCCAGCGTGCGGTACTTCCCGGTCAGAATGCCCTGCAGCAGAGGCATGTACCCCACCACCCCCACGTTCGCCTCGACGCACGCCGGCAGGGCATCGTACTCGATGGCGCGCGAGAAGAGGCTGTAGTGCAGCTGGTTCACCGCGATCTCGGCCCCGGTGTCGAGTGCCTCCCGTAGCCGCGCGCCATCGAAGTTGCTGACGCCGATCGCGCGGATCTTGCCCTCCTCCTGCAGCTGCATCAGCGCCTCGAAGGCCGCCGGAGTCGGGTGATCGTGAAGCGGCCAGTGCACCATGTAGATATCCACGCAGTCCGTCCCGAGGCGCCGCAGGCTCGCCTCGCAGTGCTCCCTGACGCCCTCGCGCGAGCAGTTCTGCGGCAGGATCTTCGTGCCGATCACCGCCTCGTCTCGCCGGGCCCGGAGCGCCTTCCCCAGCGACTCCTCACTGCGGCCGTCGTTGTAAAGCTCGGCCGTATCGAAGTAGTTCACGCCCAGATCGAGCGCCGCATGGACGATCCGCTCGACTTCCGACTGCTCCTGAGCCCCCCAGTAATCGTCTTCCCCGCCCCCGAACGACCACGCTCCAATGCCGTACAGCGAGATCCCGATGCCCGACTGCCCGCAACATCGCATCTCCATCTTGTGCCCCTTCCGCTTGTCAACCGGGCCCGCCGGGGCCCCGACCATCAGGCTGCGTCGCGTCCCACCTTAGCAGACTTCGGGGTGTGCAGGCAATGCCCCACCGGCAGCCGAAGCCGCGACCGCTTCAGGCGGCGCGGGGCCCGATTCTCGCGAGTCGGTGGAACGAGCCCCTCGGGGCGAGGGTGAGAGCGCGGGTGAGCGGAGGGCGTCGTTGGCTGTGGGGGGCGTCGGCGCTCCGGAGGAGCGCCGGGAATCCAGGGGCTTCGCCCCTGGCTAGCCACCAGTCGCCCCTGCGGGGCTGACGACCACACTGCCCCGACCCATCTGTGGTCACACCAGGCGGCTCTGCCCCGTGTTGACAGCGCACCCTCTTCCGAGTAGCCTACGTACTCGATGCCGGAGAGACGCCGTCGGCGGAAGGGACGCTTCGATGAGCGACTTCAGGCCCCCCCGGGGCATGCGGGACGTGATCTACGAAGAGGCGTACGTGCGGCGGAAGGCGATTG
>VGFB01000647.1 GCA_016869015.1 Armatimonadota bacterium | reverse complement strand
GGGCTGGAATGGCCGGTGATACGTCCGTCCGAAACGCTGACCGCGGCCATTCGAGCCGCCAAGGAAGGTCTGTCCGATGCCTGAGATGATCCGCGTCGCGATGATCGGATGCGGCGGCAACGCCCGCCACCACATGACCCAGCTGGTGAAGATCGAGGGGGTCGAGATCGTCGGGCTCTGCGACCCGAGCCCGCAAGCCATCGAGGCCGCGAAGAAGATCGAGGGTCTGGCCGACGTACCGGCGTTCGATGACCATCGGGCGATGCTGGCGGCGGTGGAGAGCGAGGCGGTCGAGATCTCCACGCCCCACACCCAGCACACGCAGCAGATTCTGGATTCGCTGGCGGCCGGGCGGCACGTGATGTGCGAGAAGCCGCTGGTGTGCACCGTGGCCGACTGCGAGAAGGTGATCCAGGCGCGCGACGACTCCGGCAGGATCCTGATGACCGCGTACCAGCGCCACTTCCAGGCGCCCTACCGCTACTGCCGCGAGGTCATCCAGTCGGGCAAGTTGGGGAGGGTGAACTTCACGAGCTGCCTGCAGAGCCAGAACTGGTTCCGCGGCTGCGTGCTCACGAAGACCTGGCGCAGCCAACTCGCGCTCTCCGGTGGCGGGCAGCTGAACGACTCGGGCAGCCACTTGCTCGACATCATGATGTGGATGACCGGGGAACAGCCCGCCGAGGTGTTCGCGCAGATCGATAACCATGGCGCCGAGGTGGACATTCTCACCGCCATGAGCTGCCGCACGGCGAGCGGCGCGCTGATGAGCTTCAGCGTCGTCGGGCACTCGGTCAACTGGCTGGAGGACATCACGATCTGGCTGGAGGAGGGCACGCTGGCGATCCGCGGTTCTGAGGTGTGGGAGTGGCGCGGGGGCGAGGAGCGCCGCACCGTGCCCGCCGAGGAGCTGGGCCGGAGCTGGTCGCCGGACCTGAACTTCATCGCAGCCCTCCGGGGCGAGGAGGAGATCCAGACTCCGCCGGAGGAGTTCCTGAAGGTCATCCAGCTCACCGAGGCGGCGTGGAAGTCGGGAGCGACCGGCGCCCCGGCCAAGGTGCAGTACTAACCGCCTACTAAGGAGTTGTTGCCGGGGGCGCGGGCATCTGGCCCGCACGAGCCGTTGGCTCGGAACCCGCATCCTGCGGACAAGGGGCCCGCGCTCCCAGCACCGGTCGGAGCAGGAGACATGAGCGTTCTTCTCGTCCACCCACCACAGGTCGGCGAGGTTGGGATGCAGCGGCTCGCGTTCGTGGAGCCGCTGGCGATCGAGCGTCTCGCCGCCTGCGTGCCGGAAGCGCACCCGCGCATCCTGGACATGCGGCCCGACGCCGACCTCGAAGGCGCGCTACGCGAGGCGCGGCCGCGCGTTGTGGGCATCGCGTGCCCCTTCACAACCCAGGTGCCGGAAGTGATCCGCCTCGCCGAGCGCGTGCGAGCCGCGGCGCGGGAGGCCGTGGTGCTGGTCGGCGGTCACCACCCCACGCTCATGCCGCAGGACTTCGCCAAGCCCTCAGTGGATGCGATCGTCGTCGGCGAGGGCGAGAAGACCTTCGCGGACGTGGTGGCGCGGGCGCTAGATGGAAGCCCCCTCGACGACGTGCCCGGGCTGATCCTCAACTCGCCGGACGGCCAGCGCCGCACGGCGCCGCGCACGCCAATCCAGGACCTGGACTCGCTGCCTCTCCCTGCACGTCATCTCACCGCAGACTGGCGACGCCGGTACTTCTGGATGAACCAGATTCCCCACGCGCTGGTCGAGACGGCGCGCGGCTGCCCGTACCGTTGCACCTTCTGCAGCGTCTGGCGCTTCTACGGGACGGCGGTGCGGTACCAGTCGCCGGAGCGGATCGTCGAGGAGGTCGCCGCGGTCCGGGAGCCGTACGTCTTCTTCACCGACGACAACTTCCTGCTCAGCGTGAGTCGCGCCCGAGAGGCGGCTGAGCTGCTGGCGCGGCGCGGCATCCGCAAGCAGTACACCTTCCAGGCGCGCACGGACACGATCGCGAAGCACCCCGAGCTCATCAAGCAGTGGCGCGACATCGGGCTGGTCTGCGTGTTCCTGGGGCTGGAGAAGGTCAGCGGCGAGGGGCTCGAGGACCTCGACAAGCGCAACACGGTGGAGAACAACGAAGCCGCGATCGCGCTACTGAAGCAGCTCGGGGTCGGCTTCACGGGCAACTTCATCGCCGACCCGCAATGGGACCACGCCGCCTTCGCCGAACTCCGCGAGTACGTCTCCGAGCGGCAACTCTTCAACTCCTCGTTCTCGGTCCTCACGCCGCTGCCGGGGACCGTGCTCTACGAGGAGGTGCGGGAGCAGATCACGACCGACGACTACGAGAGGTTCGACCTCTGGCACACGGTCCTGCCGACCCGCCTGCCGTTGAACGAGTTCTACCGCGAGTTCGCGGGCCTCTGGCAGGCCTCCGCCGCCTCCACCCCGCAAGCCAACCGGCGGAGGCGGCTCCTCAAGGGCCTCTGGCAGGTGCTGACGGGGAGGGTGAACCTCGCACACGCGAAGGCCCTCGGCGAAGCCCTCAAGCAACTCCGCGATCCCGAGGTCTATCTGCGGGGGCACGGTTAGGGCGCTAGTCCCACAACCTCCTCAGCATGACCTGCGCTGTGTCGGCCATCCGCCGTCCCGCATCGGAGCAGAGCCAGCGAGAGAGGATCGGCTTGGCCCCGTAGGCGCCGCGCTCGGCCTGGTCGGTGGTGGGGACGTAGCCCGTGGCGCGGGCGTTGGCGAGCTCCACGACCATCGTGTAGGCGGCCGGGGAGAAGTGCTTGATCTCCAGGCCGATCTTCACGAAGACCTCGGCGGGTAGGCCGACGATCGCGATGTCGCCGAGGCGCAGGCACTGGATGGGCACGTCAGCGCTCTGCCCGTCGTAGGGCCACTCCTCCGTGCGCTTCACCAGGAACCGCTCGAAGTCCCCCAAGTTCCCCTGTTGCTTGAGCTCCGCAACCTCGGCCAGCAGCCTCTCGTCGCGGGTGTAGTAGGGGATCGGGATGACCTCGATGGCTCCGTCGAGCTTCAGCTCGGCTACGGGCTCGGCGCGCTCGGTCGAGTACATGGCCGCGCCCGCGAGCGCGCGGCCGATCTGCACCGCCTTCTGCGGGCCGCCGGTCGGGAGGTGCGTCGGGTCGTGCGGCCAGTGGTTTATGTCACCGCACGTCCCCTGGAGGAAGACGGTCGCGACCTCCTCCCCGTAGACGCCCTGGATCGCGCGCTTGAACTCACCCGGCCAGTCGGCAGAGATCGCCTTCGCCCCGCCCCCGCCGATCACGTCCACGTGCAGCGCGAAGTTCGCGATCAGCGCCCGCAGGCAGTTGTGCTCATCCACGACGCCGACCGTGACGACCTCCGGGTCGATGGGCCCCGCCGGCCCGATGGCGTCGGCCGGCCGCCCGAACACCTCGCGCCCGTCCTTCACGCGCCAGAGCCGGTTCCACGACAGCCCCTCGGCACAGGTGCGGTTCGGCCGGAGCGTCGCGGTGAACATCCCCTCCGCCGCCTCGCCCACGGCCTGCGCGATCTGTGCGGGCAACGTGGCGACCCACTCATCCATGCGCGGCACGACGCTGCCCTTGCGAATCTCCGGCCCGGTGTGCGTGTGCGTTGCGCAGACCAGCACGCGCTCGGGCGGGATGCCGATCAGTTCCTGGATCAGCGCCTTGGCGGGATCGGCTACGCTCGCGTCGATGCAGATCAGATCGCACGACACCAGTGCGAGCCGCT
>VGFB01000646.1 GCA_016869015.1 Armatimonadota bacterium | reverse complement strand
ACGGATCGATGCCCTGCCAGAAGAGGTGGCTGGGATCGAAGTTGGCGCACATCCGGTCGCCGCAGGCGTTGCGCAGCTTGATGAGCGACTCGGGGTTGTAGACCAGGAAGTTCGGGTGCATCTCGAAGCACATGTTGACCTTGTGCTTCTCCAGGAACCGGTTCTGCTCTTTCCAGTAGGCGATGGCGACGCCCCACTGGTACTCCAGCGCCGCGAGATGGTCCTCCGGCCAGGGCGCGACGACCCAGTTGGGGGTCTTGTCGCCCGGGGCGCCGGCCGGCAGTCCGGAGAAACCGTTCACCTCGCTGATCCCCAGCTTCTTCGCGAGCTGCACCGTCTGCACGAACACCTCGTGGTTCGACTTGGCGACCTTCACGTTCGGGTGCAGCGGGTTGCCGTGGCAGGAGAGCGCGGAGAGCACCATCCCGCGGCTCTCGATGGCCTTCATGAAGGCCTTCCGCGCCGCGGCGTCGGCGTTCAGCTTCGCGGGGTCGCAGTGCGAGTTGGGCGGGTAGTTGCCCGTCCCGATCTCCACGGCCCGCAGCCCGGCTCCGGCAAAGAAGTCCAGCACCTCCTCCAACGGTTGTCCCGCCCACGCGGCGGTTAGAGCACCGATCTTCATGGGGTGGCCCTCCCTCGTTCTAGGCGGCGTGCCCAAGTGGTTGGCCGTACACTTGGCGGCGCCGACAGCGACACGTGTCCTCAGGATTCACTGCTCGACACTCCACCTACCACGTCACATCAACGCCAACGTGCTTCACCATGGCCCTCAAGGCCGGGTCTACAGCCAGTAGTCCGCAGAGGTTCACGTCGAAGGTCCAGAGCTCCAGCCCGAACCCTCTGGCGAGTGAGAGGAAGTAGGCGTCGTTGCCGCCGACTTCCAAGTGCCTCCGCAGGAGCCACGCGTCATCTCGGAGTTCGGCCACAACGGGCACCTCCTCGAGCGGGAGCGCGTCGGCAGCAGCATACGCTGCGTCAACGTTCGCCCAAGGTACTCCGAGCGCGTCGCGTTCCTGCGGTCTCCTGTGGTGCTTGTTCACGCAGGCCTGCTGGAACTCAGGCCAGAAGAGCTCAGGCACATACGCAACCACTGCGCCACAGGCCACCTCGGCGATGACGTCACGGGCGAGTTCCCAGCGAGTGGCCTCCCTGAACGCCCACGCCACCACAACGCTGGTGTCGAGAACGAGGTCCGCCGGTAGTGCCGAACCGGCTGCCGCCATCGGTCAGTCCTCGAGCGGACTGTCGGTCAGGGGAGCCGTCTCCGGCATCGACCGCAGGCGGCGTTCCATGTCGGCCCAGTTCTGCTGCGCCCCGCTGATCTGGGCCTCCGACGGACGGTAGCAGATGGCTCGTCGCAGCAAGGCACCCTCAGGAGTGGACACTGTGCTCAGATGGCTCTCCCTCGCCCGCACCAACCCGCGCTCGCGGCACCACAAGTCGACCTCGCGGATCGCCTGCGCGTTGGTGTCGGCATCGCTGTCCACGAACAAGGGCACACCCATCCGGCGCGCCTGCTCGGGCTCTGGGTAGGCATTCACGACCGGCATCGGCTCACCTCCCTTCACCCTCTTGAACGCTTCCGGATCGAGCGGGATGCTACTTGCTGACCTTGACCCAGGCCCGCGCCTTGTGGGCGCGCTCGCAGGCGTCGAGGACGGCCTGGGTCCTCACAGCGTCCTCGAAGCTTGGGTGCACCGGCTTGCCCGTTGCGACGGCCGTCATCAGGTCCGCGACCGTGTTGATGAACGTGTGCTCGTAGCCGATGATGTGTGCGACCGGCCAGTAGCGCGGGCCCTTCGAGGGATCGCCCCCGGCGGCCATGAACGGGTGGCTCTCGTGTGAGGCCTGAATGACGCGAAAGCCCACCCGGTCGGTCGGGCTCGCGCAGTCGTAGTACTCCAGCTCGTTCATGCGCTCGAGGTTGAAGACGAGGCTGCCCTTGGAGCCGTTCACCTCGAAGGTGTTGTAGTTCTTTCGGCCCGCGGCGTAGCGGGTGGCCTCGAACGTGCCCAGGGCCCCATTCGCGAACTCCGCGAGCATCGTCACCCCGTCGTCCACGTCCACCTTGCCCATCTTGGCCCCGGCATCGGCCTTGCCCCCGAGCCCGGTGTCGAAGCTGCTGAGCTGCGGTCGCTGCTTGATGAAGGTCTTCATCGTCGAGCAGACCTGGGTGATGTCCCCCAGCAGCCAGAGGGCCGTGTCGATGCTGTGGGCCATGAGGTCCCCGAGCGAGCCGGACCCCGCAATCCTCTTCTGCACGCGCCACATCATGGGCACGTCGGGGGGCATGAGCCAGTCCTGGAGGTAGAAGGCGCGCCAGTGGTAGATCTCGCCGAGATCACCGTTCTCGATCATCCTCTTCGCCAGCGAGACGGCGGGCGCGCGCCGGTAGTTATGGCAGATCATGTGGACGCAGCCGGCCCGCTTGACCGCGGCGAGGGCCTGCTTCGCATCGGCCAGGCTGGTCGCCAGCGGCTTCTCGCAGAAGACGTGCTTGCCCGCTTCGGCGGCGGCAATCACCATCTCGACATGCTGGTTGTTGGGCGAGGTGATGTCGATGAGGTCGATGTCATCGCGCTCGAGGAGCTTCTTGTAGCTCGTCTCGATGCCCTCCCAACCGAACTGCTCGGCGCACGCGGCCAGCCGGTCCTTCGTCCGGCCGCAGAGCACCTTCATCACGGGCATGGCCTTGGCTTCGGGGAAGTAGAACGGCAGCTGTCGATACGCGTTGCTGTGGGCGCGGCCCATGAAGTTGTAGCCCACCAGGCCCACTCTCACCTGTTTCACAACGAGTCCCTCCTTACAGACAGGCGCGCCCGAAGGGCCGGGCCGGCCCCCTCCGCGCCGCGGTGTCCGAACACGGTGAACTGCCCGGTTCGGCACCGCTGCTCGACACTCCTTCACGGTCGCCGGGGATTGTGTCAGGGACGACGACCGCGACCGCGGCCACACCGAGGCCACCACGAGCCGAGCCGGCCCGCGAGTTGCGTTCCGCGGCCGCCATCGTCGTGGGTCGGCTCACCAAAGCAGACGCTGTACTGCCGCCGACTGCCCCTCTCCCCGTGGGAGAGGGACCGGCGGGCCGGCCTCGTGCCGTCATCGTTCCCGCATGAACTCCTCGACCGCTTCGCCCGTCGGCATGGAGGGCGCCGCGCCGAACACGGTCGCGGCGAGGGCCCCGGCCGCGGCGCCGACGGTGGTCGCCCGCACCAGGTCCTCCCCTCGCGCGAGACTCACCGCGAGTGCGGCCGTGAACGCATCCCCGGCGCCCGTCGTGTCCACCGGGTCGATTGCGAAGGCCCGCACCGGCTCTTGGCACTCCGGCCCGGCGACCAACGCCCCCTCGGCGCCGAGCTTCAGCACCACGTTCCGCGCCCCCTGGGCGATCAGCCGATCGGCAGCCTCCTCCGGCTTCAGGTCCTCCGTGACCGGAACCCCCAGCAGCGCCTTGGCCTCCGTCTCGTTAGGCGACAGGACGTCGGGCTCGGCCAGCAGCGCCGCCGCGTCGGCGTTCGGCGGGCCCGCGTCCAGGATGCTCAGCACGCCGTGCGCCCGCGCCCTCGCGAGCGTCGCCTGCACCGCCGCCAGCGGGGCCTCGAGCTGGGTCAACACCGCGTCGAAGCGGCCGCAGTCCTCCACCCGCGCCACATCCTCGGCGGTCAGCTCGGCATTCGCCCCGGTGGCCACCACGATCGAGTTCTCCCCCGCGGCGTCGATGATGATGATCGCGATCCCGCTCGG
>VGFB01000645.1 GCA_016869015.1 Armatimonadota bacterium | reverse complement strand
CAGGATGCGCTCGAGGTTGTTCAGGGCCATGTCCGGATCGGCGCCGGCGGGGAGCAGGTCGGTAAGTCGGGTGGTCAGCGCGGCGAAGCGCTCGGCGCCGGCAGCCCGGCGGAGGGCTCTGAGGTTGGCGAGGGCGCGCTGCGGGTCGTCAAAGCCCAGCGTGGCCAGTGTTTCGCGCACGTCGGGCCCGACAGCGCTCTCGTCCCCCCCGGCGGCGGCGCAGAGGAGGGCGGCTTGGGCCGCGTGGGGAGCGGGGCGCGGGATCATCGGCATTCCGTTCGGCAGGGCCGGGGTGCTATCATGGTCTCTGGACGGGTCGTGCTTCGACCCGCCGGGCGAGCTCCCCTCTCGGGGAGGCCGGCGTGAGACCAGGAGGAACGGCGGACCGGTGGCCATCAACGAACGAGCAGTGCTCGCGCGTCAGGAGTACGCCGCCGTCGTAGGGCGTCGACTTGCCGCGGCGCGGGACGCGGCCTTCGCCGACCTGCGCGACGACTGCCGCCCGGCGATGGAGGCGTACGTCTCGGCGGTGGACTCGGCCCTGAACCGGATCTTCCGGTGGGCACACGGCCGCGCCTCCGAGGAACTGGGGCTGCCGGTCGGGGAGGGGCTGTCGGGTTTGGCGGTGGTGGCGGCGGGCGGCTACGGGCGGCACAGCCTCGCCCCCTACTCCGACATCGACGTCGCGGTGGTCGTCCCGCACGAGGAGGACGCGCGGGCCCAGGCGGCCATCTCGCACGCCTGGCACATCCTCAACGACGCGGTGCACCGCGGCCTGGGAGTCGAGTACGGCTACGCGTACTATCGGCTCGATGAACCGCTGGACGTGGATGAGCGGACGCTGTCCGCGCTGCTCGATTCCCGCCTGCTCGCCGGGTCCCCCGAGTTGCTGGCGCGCCTGGACCGGGAGGTGTTTCGCCTGCTGGAGGGGCCGTTGTTCCTGCAATGGAACGCCGAGACGCGGCGGATGGCCCGGGAGAAGGCGGGCGGCGTGGTGCACGTGCAGGAGCCGGACCTCAAGCAGAGCCCCGGCGGGTTGCGAGACCTGCAGTGCGCCCTCTGGTCAGCGTCTTCGGTCTGGCGGCGGAAGCCGGCGGCGATGCTGGCGTATCTGGTCGAGTTGGACGAGATCCCGGCGGAGGTGGCGCGCTCCGCGCAGGAGGCGCAGGACTTCCTGTGGGCGGTGCGCTCACGGCTGCACCTGCTGGCGGGCCGGAAGCGGGACGTGCTCAGCCTGGACGCGCACGAGGAGGTCGCGAAGGCGTTTGGGATGCGCGAGGGGTCCGGCGCCCCGGACACCCCGGCGTTCATGGCGCGATACTACGCCAGCGCCGAGCTGCTGGAGCAGGTGAGCCGGCAGATCCTGGGGCTCTGCGAGTCCGCGCGGATCGGCGTGGGCGACGGCTACTACGTCTGCGAGCGGGCCCTGCACACCCGCAACGCGCCCCGGATGTCCACGTCGGCCGCCATAGTGTGGCACGGACTGGAGCTGGCGCTGAAGTACAACGTGGAGTTGAGTCGGCCGCTCGCGCGGAGCATGGAAGCGGCGACCGAGACCGTTCGGGCCCAGCGCGACGACCCCGCGGCGGCGCGGCTGTTCCTCAACATCCTCCGGCGAGGCCCGCAGGGGGTGCGGGTGCTGCGGGCGGCCCAGGAGACGGGGGTCTTGCAGGCGTACCTGCCGGAGTTCGGTCTGGCCATGCGGGTGACGCCCGGAGAGCAGTTGCACCAGTACACTGTCGGCGAGCATCTGCTGCGGACCGCCGAGCGCCTGAGGGTGCTGGAGGAGGGGCCGGTGCCGGAGCTCGGCCACCACTCGGAGGTGTATGCCGAGCTGGACCGGCCGGAGGTGCTGCTGCTGGCGGCGCTGCTGCACGATGTGGGGCGGATCGACCCGACCCGCGACCACTCGGAAGTGAGCGCCGAGACGGCCGAGCGCGTGGCGAGGCATCTCGGCCTGCCCGAGGCGGAGGTGGGGACGGTGGCGCTGCTCGTACGGAAGCACCTGCTGCTGGACCGGGTGGCGTCGTTGCGGGATGTGACGGACGAGCTGACGCTGCGGCACGTGGCCGAGGCAGTGGGCTCGGTCGACTTCCTGCGGCGATTGTACCTCCTGACGTGCGCGGACATCATGGCGGTGGGACCGGGTTTGTGGACGGATGTGCGGCGGGAACAGCTGGAGGACCTCTACTTCCGGGTCCTGGCCTACCTGCTGGAGGACTCGCCCGTGCGGGACCTGGAGGAGGACATCGCGCGACTGCGGGAGAGGACGATGGAGACGTTGCTGCAAAGCCGGCGTCTGCCGGCGGAGGCGGTCACGCGGCACTGCCGGCTGATGCCGGACGACTACATCCTGGCGACGCCGGCGGGGATGATCGGCGTGCACATCAGCCTGATCGAGCGACTGGCCGAGGAACCCACGGTGATCGACGTCTACAACGCGGAGGGCAGTCAGTACACGGAGTTGACTGTGGTCAGGCACGATAACGCGTTGCCCGGCCTGTTCAGCCGACTGTGCGCGGCGCTCTACGCCAACGACGCGGACATCCACAGCGCCGCCATCCACACCCGGGTTGGCGAGCGTGCGATTGTCGTGGACACGCTGCAGGTCTCCTGGCGCGGGCGGCCGATCCCCGAGCGTCGGGCGGAGGCCATCTGTGCCGATCTGCGGGAGGTCCTGGACGGCGGCGTGCACCCGGAGGAGCTGCTGACGCGCAAGGGACGGCCCCGCCTGACCTCGCTCGAAATCCGGACCCTCCAGGCCCACAACGACTGGTCGGACCGCAACACCGTGTTCGAGGTTGCGGGCCGCGACCAGCTCGGCCTCCTGTACTGTGTGACGGCGGCCTTCGCGCAGCGCGGCCTGAACATCACGACGGCGAAGATCACGACCCGGGGCGACCGGGCGGAGGACGCGTTCCACGTGACGAACGCAGCCGGCGAGAAGCTGTCCGACGAGGAGGCTGCAACCACGGAGCGCGCCCTCCTCGCGCTGCTGACCGGCGGGCCGGCGCCCCCGTAGGGGTCTGTCAGGGGTCGTTCGTTGGGTGCTCTGCCGCCCCTTCGGGGCTGACGGCCACCACAGCCCCATGGAAGGCGGATGGCCCCTACGGCCTCGTGGACCGTGCATGAGAAGAGGGTGGAGCCGTTGGGACTGCCCAAGCCTCGGCCCGGCCGGGCCGAGGCGCATGGACTGTCCCCTGTTGGGGGTGGCCTTCTCATACACCCTCTTTCAGGGCCGGCGACGGCGTCACCCGCCGAGGATGTCGGCCCCCGAAGGGGACGACCGGTGCATGGCCGCGGGCGCAGGCCCGTGGAACGGCTTGCCGAACGTCACTCGTCCTGTGGGCCGACACGCTGCGCACGGACGGCAGACGACGACGGCGTGAGACGGAGCGATGGATCAACGGAGCGTCCACGACCTCTGCGAGATCGCGGCGGGCATCCGGCCCGGCGATGCGGCTTTGCTCTCGGAGGTCGGGGCGTGGCTGGGGGCGCTCGCCGACGTTGCGGGAGCAGACCTCACGCTCACGGTCCACGCCAACGAATCGGGGAAGCTGCTGGTGCTGACCCAGGGCCGCCCGACGGTCGTGCGGAGTCTGTACGCCCGCCCGCGGTCCGGGGAGATCGTGCCGGAGACCTCCGAGCCGCTGGCGGCCCGCTGTCTGCGGAGCGGGCGCGTCCAGCGGAGCCGGTATGCCAGCGTCGTCTCGAGCCGTCCGGTGGAGCAGACCGTGCTGCCGGCGCGCGA
>VGFB01000644.1 GCA_016869015.1 Armatimonadota bacterium | reverse complement strand
GGGCACCGTGACGTTTGTCGCGGAGCCCGGCCGCGAGATGAAGCTGCGGAAGGCCCTGGGCGAGGTCCCCGGCTGCGTGGTGCTGCCTTGCCTGATCTGCCAGGAAGGCGTGCGGAGCTGGGTGGTACGGGAGTAAGGCCGTCCGAGTCGCGGGGAGTCGACGAGAAGGGGCAGGGCTGCTTCCAGCGAAAGGAAGCAGCCCTGCTGCATTTGTGCGTCTCACGGAAGGAGACCGACGATGTGGCGACTCCTGGCCGGATGCGCCCTGGCGATGGCGACACTTGCCAACGCTCAACCCGTCACGCTGCACGTGAGCCCCGACGGGAGTGACGCGTGGTCGGGCCGGACTGCCACGGCGAACGCCGCGAAGACGGACGGTCCGCTGGCGAGCCTGATCGGCGCGCGGGATGCGATCCGGAAGATGCGCGCCGGCGGGGCACTGGCGCGGGTGGTTGTGCAGGGGGGCGTGTACCGGATGGACGAGCCCCTCGTGCTGGAGCCGCAGGACTCGTTCGTGACCTACGAGGCCGCAGAGGGCGCGCGGCCGGTGTTCTCGGGCGGTATCGTACTCACCGACTGGACGAAGGGCGAGGGGAACGAGTGGACGGCCCGGCGGCCCGAGGGCCTCGGGTTCCGGCAGCTGTTCGTGAACGGGGAACGGCGGACACGGGCCCGCACCCCCAACGCCCCGCCCATCATGGCGCACACCACGCGCCTGGGTGAGGCCGCTACGACCGAGGGCTTCTTCCTCGTCGCGGGCAAGGCTCCCCCGGTGATCCGGGCCACGGGCGAGGAGCGCAGTCGGGAGTCGTCGGCGTTCGTCTACGAGCCGGGCAGCATCCAGGAATGGGACGACCTGCGAGAGGTGGAGGTGGTGGTCTATCACTCGTGGGAGACCAGCCGTCTGCGGATCCTCGAGGTCGAGGCCCTGAACGAGATCGTGTCCTTCACCGGGAAGGCCGCCTGGCCGTTCCTCAACTGGGGGGCCGATCAGCGGTACTACGTGGAGAACGCGCCGGACGCGCTGGACGCGCCGGGTGAATGGCGCCTGGACACGCGGGCCCAGGTCGTGCGGTACCTCGCGCTGCCGGGCGAGGACATGACGCAGGCCGAGGTGATCGTGCCGCGGCTGACGCGGCTGGTGGAACTGCGGGGGGACGGGGAGATCGGGCTGCCGGTCGAGGCGGTGACGCTGCGCGGCCTGGCCTTCCACCACCAGGACTGGACGCTGGAGCCGGAAGGGCACAGCGACGCGCAGGCGGTGTGGAGCATCCCGGCGGCGGTGATGGCCGACGGCGCGCTGAACTGCACGATCGAGAACTGCGAGATCGCGCACGTCGGCGAATACGGGGTGTGGTTCCGGCGGGGGTGCAAGGGGAACCGGTTCGTTCACAACCGGGTGCGTGACCTGGGCGTCGGCGGCGTGCGAATCGGCGAGACCGTGAGAGCGGCTGACGACGCGCTGGAGTCCAGCGGCAACCTCATCGACAACAACCACGTGTACGACGGGGGACACGTCTACGCCGGCGGCGTGGGCATCTGGGTCGCGCAGAGCAGCCACAACACGGTCTCTCACAACGAGATCCACGACTTCAACTACTCGGGCATGTCCATCGGCTGGAACTGGGGCGATGAGCCGAACCGCTGCCGCGACAACGTGATCGAGCACAACCACGTGCACCACGTGATGCGCGGGCAGTTGAACGACGGCGGGGCGATCTACACGCTGGGCACGTCGCCGGGGAGCGTCATCCGCAACAACGTGTTCCACGATGTGTGGCCGTACAGCGCCATCGGCTGGGGCATCTACCTCGACGGGACCTGCAACCAGTACCTCGTCGAGGACAACATCGTCTACAACGTCCTCGCCGGGGGCCTGATGTACCACAACGGCGGGCACGAGCACGTCATCCGCAACAACGTGTTCGCGTACTCGGCCCAGGATGGGCTGTGGCCGTTCTGGGAGCCTCGCCCGAACACGTTTGAGCGAAACATCGTGTACTTCACTCAGGGGAACGCCATCTGGCCGCCGGCCATCGACTCCTTCCGCGCGCGCTTGGCCGCGGGCGAGTCGTTCGGCGTCTGGGACCGCAATCTCTACTGGAATCCGAACGAGCCGGAGGTCCGGTTCTTCGCCTACGGCTTCGACAAGTGGCGGAGCTTCGGGCTGGATGTGAACTCGGTCATCGCGGACCCGCAGTTCGTCGACGCGGAGCAGTATGACTTCGCGCTGAGATCGACCTCGCCGGCGCTGAAGCTGGGCTTCCGGCCGATCGACACCCGCGAGGTGGGCCTCTACGGCGAGGCGGAGTGGGTGAACGAGCCGCAGCGGTTCACATACCCGCGCACGGAGCTGCCGCCGGCAGTGGCTTCCTGGAAGCCGCAGCCGGTCGACGAAGGGTTCGAGACGATTGCTGCGGGCGGGCAGCCGAGCAGCGTGGTGGTGAGCGGCGAGGGACAGGGAGCCTCGATCCGCGTGAGCGAGGAGCAGGCCGCCGAGGGCCGTCGCAGCCTGAAGATCACCGATGCGCCGGGGCTGGCGCAGGTCTGGGAGCCCCACCTGTTCTACCAGCCGCGCTTCACCGAGGGCGTGGCACGGGCGAGCTTCGATCTGTACCTGGAACCCGACGCCCTGATGTTCACCGAGTGGCGCGACGCGACCCCTTATCCGGACAACATCGGCCCGAGCGTTACGTTCGACGCTCAAGGCGCTGAGGGCGCCGTGCGGGTGCAGGTCGGGGGCGCCACCGTGGCGACGATCCCGGTGGAGGCATGGGTGCGCGTCGAGATCGAGTGCGCGCTGGGGGAGGACCCGAACCGGACGTTCACGCTGACACTTACCCGGGCGGGCGAGGCGCCGGAGCGGCTGGCCGGGCTGCCGCTGCGCGGCGGGGCGTTCGGCGAGCTGCAGTGGCTGGGCTTCGTGAGCACGGCGGAGACCCCGGTGTCGTACTTCCTGGACAACGTGAGAATCCACCCCGCTGAGTGAGGGCCAGACATGCTGACGACGGCGTTGGCCTTGCCGCTGTGGCTCTGTTCCCCCACGGCGGACCGACCCGGGCTCGTGTCGGCGGGGAACGTGGATGGCGTGCTGACCTGGGAGCTGGGCGCGCTGGAGCCCGGCGGCTCGACGCGGCATGTGCTGCTGTTCGCCTTCGACGAGTCACACGACAGCCTGCTCGCCCGGATGAGCCAGGCGCGCACGCAGTTCGCCACGGGCGCGGACCCCTCGCCGGTGGATTCGGACGCGCCACCGGAGAAGGCCTGGATCGACAACGACGCGACCGACTTCGCGCTCGAGCGAACCGGGTACTTCAGTTGGCGTTCCGTCCGGCAAGCCTTGCGCTGCGATCGAGGCGGCCAGCTCAGTCAGTACAGCTACTACGTGCACTGGCGCGACGGGGACGGCGAGCACCGCGCCGGGAACCCATACCACGAGGAGGAGACCCCGGAGAATCTGCGCGTCCTCGAGCCGATGCGCGCTGCGGGCCCGCGGGAGGCGTGGGGCCTCGTGGAGACGGCGGACGGAGCCCTGCGGATTCGCGTCCGCGCACTGCCGGGGGAGGGAGGGTGCGTCGCGGTCGAGTTCGTGCTCACGAATGCCGGCGCTGAGCGGCTCGACGCGCTGCGCTTCTCGACGTATGCCAACCTCGAGGCGAACCACGACCACGACAACGACCTGAGCCTCCTGGACGCGGACCTCGGTGGAGTGCTCGTCATCGACCCGCCGACGGGTCGGTGCGTGACCCTGGGCGCGCT
>VGFB01000643.1 GCA_016869015.1 Armatimonadota bacterium | reverse complement strand
GCCCACGCATCTGACCTTCGAGCTGATCGCTGTCGAGGGGGCGCAGCCGACCGTCGCGGACTGGGGGCCGATCGCGACGACCATCGGCGAGACCGTCGGCGCCACGGTGGGCGTCGTTCGGAACGCGGGGTTCGCGCTGGGTATCCAGGGGCTGAACATCGCGACTAACGCCGGCGCGCAACCGCGGGGCACGGGCAGCGTCCTGTACGGGCAGTCGCTGGAGCGCGACGGAGGCGTGTTGGGCTCGAAGATCGCTCTGTTCGGGTGTCGGGCCGAGCAGGCGCTCGCGACCCTTGGCGAGATCGAGGTCGCCGAGGGCCTGCCGCACCCGATGCTGGACGGCGTGTGGGGCAAGGTCTCCCCGACGGCCCGGATGCCGTATCTGATCTGCCCCTACGGCGAGGGCAACCTCGACGCGGTGCTGGCCGTCGCGGAGCGCGGGGGCTTCCGTTACGTGTATCATCCCGGCCCGTTCGAGACGTGGGGGCACTTCCGGCTCAACCCGCGCGAGTTCCCCGAGGGGTACGCGAGCCTGCGGCGCTGCGCCGAGAGGGCTGCCCAGGCCGGAGTGAAGCTCGGGGCACACACGCTCACCAGCTTCATCACCACCAACGACCCGTACGTCACGCCCGTCCCGGACCCGCGACTGGCGCGGCTCGGCTCGACCGCACTGGCGGCGGAAGTCGACGCGCAGGCGACCGAGATCCCCGTCACCGACCCGCAGCCGATGCGAGCCGATCAGCAGTGGGGCTGGAGCCGGAAGCTCGCAGTCATCGACGCTGAGATCGTGTCCTACGAGGGCGTCTCCGAGGCCGAGCCGTGGCGGCTGATGGGCTGCGAGCGGGGCGCCTTCGGAGCCGCCGCCGCCCCGCATGAGGCCGGGGCCGAGGTCGGCCGCCTCGCGACCCACAACTACCGCACGCTCTACCCCGGGATCGACAACGGCATGGCCGATGAGATGGCGGGCCGACTGGTGGAGCTGGTGAACGCCGCCCCCCTCCACCAGCTCTCCTTTGACGGGCTGGAGGGCCTCTGGTCCTACGGCCACGGCCCTTGGGCCGCGCTGCGGTTCGTGAAGCGCTGCTACGACGGCTGGCAGCCGGAGGTGATGTCGGACGCCAGCGGGCTGCTGCACTACGGCTGGCACATCCACTCGCGCATGAACTGGGGCGAGCTGACCCAGTCGGCGAAGGTGGATGTGGACGTGTACCGCGCCAACAACTGTCGCTACTTCGAGGACAACCTCTTTCCGAAGGCCCTGGGCTGGTGGCGGTTCGATGGGCCGGCCGCCGACTGGGAGGCGACGCGGCTGGAGGACGTGGAGTATCTGCTGGCCAAGGCTGCCGGCTGGGACGCGACCCATGGCCTGCAGACCAGTCCGGAGGCCATCGCCAACCACGGGTTCGGCGACCGGTGCCTGGAGATGGTGCGAGCCTGGGAGGAGGCGAAGCGCCGCGGGGCGTTCACCCCTGAGCAGCGGGCGAAGCTGCGCGAGAAGGGCCGTGACTTCCACCTCGAACCGACGGGGGACGGGGAATGGGACCTGACGGAGGTCGCTTACTCACCCTTCCACTGGCTGTGCCCCGGCTCGGGGCGCCGGGCGCCCACCGACCCGCAGCGGGACGTGCTGAGCTTCACGACGGCCGGTGAGGAGCACCTGGGGAGCCTCTGCCGCGTGCGCAACCCCTTCGGGCCGCAACCGCTCCGCTGCGAGCTGCGGGCACTGGGGAGCTTCGACTACGAGGACCCTGAGAACCTCGTGCTCTCCACGATCCCGGCCGCCCAGTTCGGCTGGCAGAAGGACCTGCACGAGGAGGCTCCGCGCCTGCTGGTGCAGGACGCCTCGATCGGGGGGCGGCCGGGCTACGTGGTGGCCGGCGAGTACGGTGAGGCCGACCGGAGGTCGTGGGCGACGCGGGTCGTGACGACCTTCGGCGACCCCCTCGATCTCCGTCTCCATCGCGGCCTGGGCCTCTGGGTGCGCGGCGACGGCCAGGGGGAGCTGCTGTTCGTGGAGCTGGTCGCGCGCGACTGCAAGCGGCAGTTCTATGTGCCCATCGACTTCACGGGCGAGCGGTACTTCGAGTTCCCCCTCGGCGAGATGTGCTTGGGGCGGTACTACAGCTACGACTGGAATCACTGGAGCGGCTTCGCGTCGTGGTGGGTCACGCTCAAGGGCTTCGATTACGGGCACGTGGATCGGATGACCCTGGGGTTCAACGCCATTCCGCCGCAGACGCGGGTGCAGTGCGCGGTGGCCGGCATCCGCGCGCTCCGGGAACGCCCGATCCCGTTGACGAACCCCTCGCTGACGCTTGGGGAGCAGCGGTTGGCCTTCGAGGCGGAGGTGCCGATCGGCGGGTACCTGCTGTACGACGGGGGCCCGGCGGCGGAGGTGCGCGATTCCGCCTATCGCCTGCTCGGGCCGGCGCCGGCGCACGGTCGACCCCTCAGGGCGCCGGCGGGCGAGAGCGGGGTGACCGTTGACTACGCGGGCACGGGCGGGCCGACGCCGTGGTCGAGGTGGGAGTTCGAATGCCGCGCCGAGGCGGAGCCAGTGATCGTGCCGTAGCCTCAGGTGGGCGACACAGTCACCGGGAGCGGGGACCATGCGGCGCATGGGTGTGCCGATAGCAATACTTGGACTGATCGCCGCGGCCGCCGGGCACGCCGCGGACTGGCCCACGTGGCGCCATGACGCGGGCCGCACGGCCTGCTCGCCGGAGGAGCTGCCCGCCCAGATGGACGTCGCGTGGGCTCACCGGCTCCCAGCGCCGCGAGCCGCGTGGCCCTGGAACCAGTACAAGCTGCAGTTCGACGCCTCCTATGAGCCCGTGGCAGCCGACGGTCGGCTGTTCGTGCCCTCGATGGTGCGCGACAGCGTGACGGCCTACGACGCCGCCACGGGCAAGGAGGAGTGGCGCTTCCATGCCGAGGGCCCCGTGCGGTTCGCGCCGGCCGTGGCCGACGGTCGGTTGTACTTCACCAGCGACGATGGCTGCCTGTACTGTCTCGACGCGGCGAGCGGCAAGCGGATCTTCCGCTTCAACGCCGCGCCCACCGTTCGGCGCGTGCTCGGCAACGAGCGGATGATCTCCACGTGGCCGGCGCGCGGCGGGCCGGTGGTGCTCGACGGCACCGTGTACTTCGCCGCCGGGATCTGGCCCTTCATGGGCACGTTGATCTACGCCCTGGACGCCCGTACCGGCGACGTGACCTGGGAGAACACCGGCAGCGGGACGATGTACCTCCTCCAGCCGCACAGCAGTCCGGCCTTCGCCAACGTCGCGCCGCAGGGGTATCTGGCGGCCCTCGGTGACGCTCTGGTCATCCCCGGCGGTCGGTCGGTTCCGGCCGTCTACGAGCGGGCCACCGGGGCGTTCCGCTACTACCAGGGGAGCACCAAGGAGGGCGACTACGCCGTCGCCGCGCGGGACGAGTGGTTTCTCAACGGCGGCTTCATCCACCGGGTCGCCGACGGTCAGGCCCTGACCGCGTGTTCCGCCACGGTCATCGGCGACGGGGAGATGTACGGGCTTGCCCCGGAGGGCGTCGTGGTGGCTCAGAGCCTCGGTAAGCCGACTGAGACCGTCGTGACCAAGAAGGACAAGCGGGGCGAGGACTACCAGGTCACCGAGTACGCGTTCCCCGAGCGCTGGCGACTCGACACGGGGCTGCCTCTGACGCGCGTCCACCTGCGGGCCGGCTCGCGGCTGTATGCGGCGGGGCGGGAGGGGTTGGTCGCCGCCATCCAACTGCCCCCG
>VGFB01000642.1 GCA_016869015.1 Armatimonadota bacterium | reverse complement strand
GCCTCGGGGTCGTCCACCTTCGGCCAACCCTCGCCGGGGCCTTGCCCGCCGCCCACGGTCTGGCCCGCCTGCACCATGAGGTCGCCGACCGCCGACATGCAGGCCGAGGCAGCACCGAGTTCGCCGGCCGCCGTCGGGAACAGCGCGGTTGCGCGCTCGAGGAACCTGACGGCGTAGGACGCCCGCTCCATCAAGTCCCACGTGGTCGGACAGATCAGCCAGCGGCGGCGGGCGGTCACAGACGGTGGGGGCGTGTCGGCGGCCGCCCTGGGGTCCGGCGGGTCGTCGGAGAGCAGCGCCTCGGCCCACGCCTCGAAGGTCGCCGGGCCGACGTGGTACGGGCCGGCATCACGTATGCGGAGCAGACGCACCGCCTGCTCCACGGCGTCGCGCATGGTGGCTTGCTCGGTCGGAGGCTCCTGCCGCCCGGTGAGGAGCACCACCAGCTGCGCCGCCCCCGTCCAGTCGTGTGCCTCCGCCTTCGCCCCGGGGTCGAAGAGCACGTCTCCGCTCCCGCCTCGGGCGCGCCAGCCAGTCAGGACATCGCCGTCCTCCTCATAGCCGGACACCAGCATGAGGCTGCCCGGTTCCGGCAGGTCAGCCAGGATGACGGGCAGCCCCTCGTCCACCAGGCAACTGAGCACTCGGTCCTTCAGCGTCTGCGCATCGAACGGCTGGCCCTGCCCGAGGTCGCCCGCGAGGCCGGGGCGCACGAGGACCTCGCACGTGAATCCCGCCGCCCCCAGGGATCGCTCGTACAGCGCGCGAGGATCGGGCCAGTAGAGCGTCGCGTCCAGCGCGGGGCGCTCACCTTCCTTGGGGAACCAGAGGAAGGCGAACGCTTCCCCGGTCACCCCCATGAAGAGCAGTTGGGCCTGGTCCATATGCAGCCCCCCCTGCACTGGCCCGTCCCACTCGAGTCCCAGGTCCTCGTCGATCAGCTGCATGGCCGCCCGCAGGACGCTGGAGGCCGGCATGTTGGTAGGGAAGCGGGGGATCCCCTCGTACCGGCGGAGGTCGGGCAAGGGGAGCGCGAAGCTGACCGGCCACGGGCGCGTCGCGGGCTCCGGGGTCTGCGCCATTGCCGGTTCCCCCCCGGTAGGCGCGATGAGCGCGGCAAGCGTCACGCAGAGCATGGCGACCACCTCTGATGAGGATTCGGCGCGTGGCGGCTGAGGCCCTCCTGCTCGGAGCCCACCAGCCTGCGGGCCATGTCACCGGGTGCGCAGGGGCAGGCGTGTTGGGTGGCGAAAGGCCATGGCGATGGGGCTTGGAGCGACACGCCCACACCACAGAACGGAGACACTCCATGCAGTCCGACATCCGTGTTCGCGAAGCCGAGGTCAGCTTCGCTGACGAGGTGTTGCGCACACCGCTGAAGTTCGGGTCGGGCGTCGTGCGTGCGGTCACGTCGATGACGGCGCGGGTCGTGGCGGAGAACGGCGCGGGCGGGGTGGCCGAGGGGTTCGGGAACATCCTGCTCAGCGACATGTGGGGCTTCCCGAGCGCGGTGCTCTCGCACGAGGAACGCGATGCGGCGATGCGGGAGGTGGGGCAGAGGTTCGCGGCGCGCGTTGCCGAGGCGACGGACGCGGGGCACCCCATCGACCTGTTCCTCGAGGCGAAGCAGGAGTTGGGAGGCATTGCGGAGGGCGCGTGCGAGGAGCTGGGGCTCGTCGAGCCGATGCCGATCCTGGGCGCACTGGTGTGTGCGTCTCCGGTGGACGCGGCGCTGCACGATGCCTTCGGGCAGGTCAACAGCGTCTCCTCGTATGACACCTACGGGCCCGAGTTCATGGCCCACGACCTGAGCCGCTACCTTGGCCCGGAGTTCGCCGGGAAGTACCTGCGCGACTACCTCAAGCCCGCCTTCGAGCCGACCATGCCGATCTTCCACCTCGTCGGCGGGATGGACAAGCTCACGCGAGCGGAGGTCACTGCAGATGACCCGCAGGACGGGCTGCCCGTGAGCCTGGAGGAGTGGATCGAGCGGGACGGGTTGACCTGCTTCAAGGTGAAGCTGCGCGGGACCGACATCGAGTGGGACGTGCAGCGCACGGTCGAGGTGGCGGACGTGGTGGCTCACACGCACTCGAAGCTGGGCCTGACGACGGGGTTCTGGCTCTCGACGGACTCGAACGAGCTGAACGAGAGCCCCGAGACCGTGGTCGAGTACCTGCGCGAACTCGCGGCCGCCTCGCCGCTGGCGTACCGCGCGCTGATCTACGTCGAGCAGCCCACGGAGCGCAACCTCAGCGGGCACTGTTTCGACATGCGCCCCGTGGCCGCGCTGAAGCCCGTCCTCGCCGACGAGGGCGTCACCGATCTGGAGAAGCTGAAGCTGGCGAAGGAACTCGGCTGGTCGGGCGTGGGCCTCAAGGTCTGCAAGTGCCACTCGTCCTCG
The DNA here is from genome assembly GCA_016869015.1 of Armatimonadota bacterium. Lineage (GTDB taxonomy): Bacteria > Armatimonadota > Zipacnadia > Zipacnadales > VGFC01 > VGFC01. The sequence continues at coordinate 1,363 of VGFB01000642.1, read as the reverse complement.
CTGCTGTACGTGGCCTGGGCAAAGGCGAACGGCATGGTGCTCAGCGTGCAGGACCTCACGAATCCGGGCCTGAGCCTGGTGCACTCGGCGGGCTTCGCGGCGCGCGTCGATACCCTCATGGGCTTCGAGTACAACTCGCGGCAGTACCTCCCGCACTCCGCCCCCGACGTCCGCGAGAAACACCGGCCGCTGTTCGAGGTGAAGGACGGGCGGGTGAGTACCGAGACGATTGGGGAGGTCGGGCTGGGGTACTGAGTGCAGCGCCTCGGAGGTGCTGGTGACGGCGCCGCAGCAGGAGGACTCGACCGTGCTTTCGAAGGTGGTCGAGCGGGCGGGCGCGCGCACACCGGAGGCGGACACGCTCTTGGCCGACAGCGGGTACGCCGGGCGCTGACGAAGGAGCAGGAGGCCAACGTGGGCCGCGCGCTTCTCGCAGGCAGGTTGTGGGTGCCGAATGACCTCGCCGACGTGAGCAACTGGGCGCCGCAACCGAAGACGCGCAGGACAGCACGAGGCATCCGCCGGCCCGGACCGAGGAGAGTGGGATGAACATGCTGTCAAACGTCCTGTACTCCGTTGGTAGTGGCCTCGGGATCATGGGGACGGTTGCTGTGGGTGTCGGGGCGCTAGCGGCTTTCATTCTCACTCCTCCAGCCATAGCCTATAGGCGCTGGCCCAGCGAGCGACAACTTCAGGCTGACAGAAAGGGGCGGATGCTAGGTATGGTGCTTATGGCGGTGGGATGCGGCCTATGGTTGCTGGCCGCTCTGTTCGGGTGGCTGGCCAAGCTACTGGGGTAGTGAAGCGCGTGAGGGAGCCGCCTGGAACGCCGCCACGGCCTTCCTTCGCACCTGCGTGCGCCCCACGGCCCTCCATCGCGCGTTCACTTGTAGCGGGACTGCCACCGCCTGACGGGCGCCTACGACCCGACCGACCGCCAACAGCCGCCGCCAAGACAGCAGCGCCATGCCTGCTCGTCAAGGCCCCTACGGAGGTCCTCGATGGCCTGCCGCCTTGCGCTTGTCGCCTTCGCGTCGACGCTGGCCCCCTGGCTCTGCGCCCAGACGGAGCCCGTCCTTCACCTCGACTTCGAGCGGGGCCTCGACGGCGTCGGCCCGGCGGGCCCCGTCAGGGCCACGATCGAGGGCGAGCCGACGCTCGTTTCGGGGAAGGTGGGGCAGGGCGCACAGGTGGGCCCGGGCTTCGGGCGACTGGACTTCCCGACCGAGGGACTGCTGAACGACGACGGCGGCACGGTCGAGATGTGGGTCTGCCCGGTGGACTGGGAATCGGCAGATGGGAAGTTCCACGTCTTCTTCGAGTGTCGAGGGCGGGGCGCGCTGTACCTCTACGAGTACTGGAC
>VGFB01000641.1 GCA_016869015.1 Armatimonadota bacterium | reverse complement strand
GGCGACTTGCTGTCCGCCAGCACGCCCGTCAGCATGGCCGTGGCCGTGGTGCCGTTCTTCAGGCGGCCGAAGGTGTTGTGGCGGATCGTCGCCTCCAGGCCGCCGTTCCCCCCGCCCAGGCGAACCGCCGTTCCGCCCGCACCGTGGTACGGCACGAACATGTTGCCGGCGGTCTTCGAGCCGCCGCCGATCATCAGCTCACCATCGGCGTTCCCGTCGATCCGGATCGCCGTCCGCAGATCGCGCTCCGCGGTGCCCGCGACATTCGTGCCGAAGTAATTGCCCTGGATCCGGTTGTCCGCGCCGGCGTCGTAGACCCAGACCCCTGTGTCGCAGCCCGCAAAGACGTTCCTCGCCCCGGCGACCGTGCCTCCGATGCGGGTGCCGGACACCTCCGTCGAGTACAGCCGGACACACGTCTGGCGCACGAAGACGACCGAGTCCCCGTCCGGGCCGAGGCCGAAGGTGTTCCCCGCTATGACGGTGTCGATGACCGGGCCACTCTTCAGCTCGACACCAATGTGCGCATCGGCGATGACGTTCCCGGCGCCAGGCGCCGTGCCTCCGATCGTGTTCCCCTCGGCGGCCCGAGGCGGGTCCACCCCGTGCGAGGCGGTGACGCGAACCGCGACGAACGCCTCGGAGCCCAAGGGCGGCACGCCGTCGGTCCCCACGCCGATGACATTGCCGGATACGCGGTTCGTGCGCCCGCCCTCGATGGTGACGGCGAGTCCTGGTACGTCATCCTCCGAGGCGCCGATGATGAGGTTCCCCTCACCCGGGGCGGTGCCGCCAATGGTGCACTGGTCCGCGCGCACGAGGCGGACGTCGTAGAGGCCGTTGGGCTTGCGCACGGTGCCGGGTCGGTAGACGCCCAGTCGACAGCCGGTGACTCGGCAGTGGGCGGCGCCAACCACCCTGATGCCGGCGGCCGGGAAGTCGCGGATAACCAGGCCCGACAGCGTGCAGTGATCGGCCAGCACCCGCAGTCCATCGTCCGTCTGGGCGTCGTCCAACTGCTCGCCGTCGAGGATCGCGTCCGGCACCCCGTCGTCGTCGATGTCCCCGTCAATAGTGGTGTAGGCGTCGGAGAGGGCTGGCAGCCGAGTCGCAGGCCGGATGGGCCTGGCGAGCATCCCCGCATCGAACTCGATCCGGTCGGCGCCGGCACGGGCGTTGGCCCGGTTGATCGCCCACCGGAGGGTCCCGGCGCCCGAGTCGGCCTCGTCAGTAACGGTGAACACGGCCGCGGAGGCCATGCCGCCTCCTAAGGCCAGAGCCAAAACCGGAAGTCCCGTGCGAAGGTTCACCGAGCCCACCTCCGGTGGCCGGGTTGCGCGCGGTCTGGGTCGGCCATGCTCGAGGATTCGCCGCGCCGCCTGGGCGGACCTGCCATCACCGCCGGTCAACGGCCCAGCCGGACCTCCTTCCCCGAGGCCGCGCTTCTCAGGACCGCCTCGAGCATCGCCTGAACCAGCATCCCGTGCCGCAAGGGCGCCTGGCACGCAACGCCGTCGAGGATGCAGTCGATGAAGTGGGCGGCGATGGCGTGCCAGACATCCGGAGGCTTGGGGACCCGCACCGTCACATCGGCCGGCGCGCCGTTCTCGGTGCGATAGAAGGTCAGCGGGAAAAGCCGGGCGCCCGCCTCCGTTCCGAAGAGCTCGATCTGGAACTCCTCCGGCTGGTGGGAGGCCCAGAAGCTCTCGACCTGCAGGCCCGCGCCGCCCTCGAAGCGGATGAACCCGCCCGCGTAGTCGTCGCTCGCATACTGCCTCGAGATGCCCTTCGCGACGGGCTGGAAGTCCCAGTAGCCCAGGCCGCGCGGCCCGAACTTCGCCCCGGCCACACCGGTGGCGGTGAGGGGCTCCGGCGTGCCGAGCAGCCACCAGGCGGCATCCAGCACGTGAACCCCCATGTCGCGGAACGCCCCGCCGCCCGCCTCGATGAAGCCCATGTTCCAGGCGGGGATGCCGCTGCGGCGGATGCTGCGGGCGCGGGCGTAGTAGAGCTCGCCGAAGTACCCCTCGCGGGCCCTCCGGCCGGCGTACTGGCAGGGCGCGTCGAAGCGGGTGCTGAGGGACATCATGTTGACCACGCCCGAGGCCTCGGCCGTCGCCACGAGCTTCTGCGCCGCCGGCAGCGAATCGGCGAGCGGCTTGGTGATGAGCACGTGCTTGTCGTGCTTCACCGCCTCCAGGGCGATCGGCACGTGCCACTGATTGGGCGTGCCGATGAACACCGCATCGATCTCCGGGTCGCGGCACATGGCCTTGTAGTCGGTGTAGTGCTTCACCGGCTCGGGAAGCTCCCGGCCGAAGTCAGCCATGCGGTCCTCGACGAGGTCACACAGCGCCACCACTCGCCCGCGTGGATTGGCGGCGATGCCCTGCGCGTTCGGTCGTCCGATCCCCATGCCCACGATCGCGGCACGCACCTGTTTCATGGATTCCCGGTTTCCTCCTCGATCAGGATGTCCAGCGGGAAGCGGTCCTGTTCCAGCGGCAGCTCGAGCTTGCGCCTGAGCCGTGCGGACTCGAAGACCGCCATGATGATCTCCAGGTCGGCCAGGGCGGACTCGCCGCTGAGCGGATGCTCGGCGCCCTCGCAGACCATGCGCGCGAACTGCCGATAGCACGCCGCCGCCGTCTCGGCGTTCTCGTCCTGGGTCGGGACGTCCTCAACGGGCCGCCAGCCGCCGCGCTCATCCTGAATCAGCAGCGGCGGGTCGGCGCCGTCCCCGGCGCGCCGGAGACGGCCCTGTGTCCCAAGTACCTCATAGTCACCGTAGGGCCGCTGCATCAGCCGCAGGTCGCCGCACAGCAGCTCCGCCCGCACCCCCGTCGCGAACTCCAGCACGCCGAACGCTCCCGTCTCGACCGCGTGCCCGTAGCGAAAGCCCGCCGAGGCAAGCTGCACGCTCCGGGGATCGCGTTCCACCTCGGGCCCGATCTCGCGGTGGACCTGCCCGACGACCCACTTCACCGGCGCGTCGGCGTTGAGAAAGCGGATCGTGTCCACGAGGTGCGTGGCATCGCTCAGCAGATCGCCCGCGCAACTGCCCCGGTAGACCTCCGGCTCGCCGATCGCTCCCGCCTCGATCAGCTCGCGCAGTCTCCGGATGGGCGAGGACATCCGTCGCTGGTGGTTGACGGCGAGGGCGACGTCGTGTGAGCGACAGGCCTCGACCATGGCCTTCCCCTCGCCCAGACACGTCGCCATCGGCTTCTCACAGTAGACGCCCCGCACGCCGAACTCGGCGGCCTGGATCGTCAGGGCGGCATGGGTCGCGCACGGCGTGACGATCACCACCACGTCGGGCCGTTCGACCTCGAGCATCCGCCCGCTGTCGGTGTACACCGCGCCGCAGCCGACCTGGGCGGCGAGACCTCGAGCGTGAGCCTCATCGAGGTCGCAAAGCGCAATGAGCTCGTACTCCGGCAGCGCGCCAAGCACCCTTGCATGCCAGCGCGCCATCGGCCCACACCCGACGAGGGCCGTACGAAGAACACCCGGGGTCGCGTCTTTGAACTTTAATCTTCGCACCGCGTCACCTGCGCGCTTGCAGGACCACGTCCCTGGCTCTGATGTGGGTTCGCTCTGGCCCATCCACTGCACCGGCGTGGGGCGAAGATTAAAGTCTAACTGGGCTATCTGCTTGACTCAGGTTGAGGCTCCTTGGGCGGCTCAGGCGTGGCATTCCCGCCGAGGAGCTGGTTGAGCGGGACAGGATCGACGGCGACGGCCTGTTGAAGGAGGCGGTAGAA
>VGFB01000640.1 GCA_016869015.1 Armatimonadota bacterium | reverse complement strand
GCGTCCAGCTGCAGGACCTGCTGACGCGCCCGCTGGCCGCCGCACGGATCACGGAGGGCTCGCGCTACGCCAGCCGCATCGGCGCCGGGGCCTACTACCAGTTTCGGATGCTGAACGTGCCCGGCTGCCTCGCCCGAACCCACCTCCCCGATACGACCACGCTCCGGCTGAACGTCGACCTCACGGACCCCATCGATCGCTACCTCCCGGACGACTCGTCGTGGCGCGGATGCGGCGGGCATTACGTGGTGAGGCTGGGGGAGGTCTGCGCGGCGGAGCCGGGGCAGGACGGGCGCCTGCCCACGCTGAAGGCCACCGTGAACGCCTTCACGCGCCTCTGGCTCGGCGTGCAACCCGCCACCGGACTCGCGTTCACCGACGGCCTCGCGGGTCCGGAGGAGCTGCTGAAGGTCCTCGACCGGACGCTCCGGCTGCCGCAGCCGGATCCGGACTGGGGGTTCTGAGGGGGATCCCTACTGCAGCACCCCCAGCTCCGGATCCGCTACCTGCACGCCCCCGCATGCCACGGCGCTGACGACGATCACTGTCAGACAGCCCAGAATGGCGAGACGAGGGGCCATGGCCGCTGGGTAGCCGCCGGCGGAGGGATTGGGTGGGGGTTCCATGCCGGCGGGGAGAGGGCCTGCCGAGACAGCCGCCGCGGGATGGCGGCCCAAGTCGGGCGCAATAGGAGAGGCCCACCGAGTCAGTGGAGGCCCAGGATGCGGCTGATGAGCCCCGCCCGGACCTCATCGAGGTCGGCCGTGCTCGGATCGATGCCTTCCAGCCACTCCGCTGCCTCACGGGCCCGAGCCTTGGCCTCGTCGTCCCGTCCACCCAGGGCCGCCTCGATTCGCATCCGCAGCAGCGTCGCGTACTTCACATCATCCGCGCCCTCCCGCAGGCCGTCGAGGGCGAGCGTGCCCACGACGCCGTCCACCGTCGGGTACGCGACGTTGTGGTCGCGGTAGGCGTCACAGTCGAAGTCGTTCCAGGGCGTCCCCGAGGAGTCCATGAAGCAGTAGGTGCACGCGCCATCGTAGTCGGCCTTCCACAGGAGGAGGCCGTAGTTGCGCCGGTAGACGGCCGGATCCTCGACCGGCGTCTGCGGGTTGCCGTAGCTCCAGACGCGGTGGCCCTGTCCGTGCCACGCCGGGGGCTGCGCCGGATCGAGCGGCCCGCACCAGTTGCACAGGTCGAGGATGTCCCCCACGGCCTCAAACTGGCCGCGGAAGCCCGAGACGATCACCTGGCCCCCCGCCTCATGCACCGCCTGCCAGGCCGCGCGCTGCGAGGCCAGCCGGTCCCCGGTCGCCTCGTCGATCCCGTAGAAGTACACGCCCGTGAAGCCGTACTCCGCCGCAGTGGCGATCGTCTGGCGGACCCGCTGCTTCAGCCGCTCGAGCTCCTCGGGGCTGGTCGGGTTGCCGATCATGCCCGAATCCGCGAAGTAGAGCGGCCGACCGCTCATTCCGACCTCACGCGCGATCTCCAGGTGCCGCCGGAACAGCGGCTCGTCGTCATAGACGACCGTCGGCGACCAGATCATGGCGGGCGCCACGACCCCGTGGTCCCACATGTACTGCAGCTCGGCCCGGAACTGCTGCTCGCTTTTCACCTTGTAGCCGATGCTGCCCCGGTCCTCCGGATCGAGCTCGCCCCAGTAGTAGAGGCTATACGTGAACGGCTCGCGTGCGTCCCAGTGCGCGCGAGGCTCGGGCAACGCGAACGGCAGCACGCGGAGGCTCAGTGGCAGCCGCCCAAGGGCCTGGCCCCCGGAGAGGAGCCTCAGCTCGCCCCGGTACTCGCCGGCCTTGGCCTCCGCAGGCACGGTGAGCGTTACCCAGACCTGCTGGTTCCGATTCGCCGGGAGGTCCAGCGGCAGCAGCTGCGGGCCGTCTTGCACGGGGAAGTCGCTCAGCGCCGCCTTCCAGCCCCACGGCACGTCCGCCGGATCGTTGAGGGGGACGTACCTCGGACCGTCGGGGGAAGACAGCCTCAGGTGGTTCTCCTGCTTCTGCAGGTCCACTCGCACCAGGGCCCCATCGTTCAGGAGCAGCTCCGGTACCAGCACCTTGCGGCGGCGGTCCTGACTGACGCCGTGCGGCGCGCTGCCCGCCTGGTACCAGCACTTGACCCACTTGATGTCCAGGGCGCTCGCCGGGATAACTCCAGGTCCGCGGAGCGGCGTCGCCTCCACCATGAGATCGTGTGCGTCCTCCGCCGCCCACAGCACGAGGCTCAGAGGCTCGGCCTCGCCCGGGCAGGCGGTCACCTCGACGCGCTGCGCGAGCTCCCCGGGGAGCTCCGCCGTGTCCGGCAGTATCATCGTGGAGGTGATGGGGCGCGTGAGGTAGATGAGGAGACCCGCGCCGGGGAGGGCGTCGATCTTCAGGGCCGCAACGGCGTCGGCGAGTCGCGCGATCCGCACGCTGGGCGCGCCCAGGGCGGCGGCGAACTCGCCCGTTCCCGGCTGCAGCGCCTCGCAAGCCGCCAGGGCCGCCTGCAGACCGGCCGCCTGCCCGGCGACAAGGCGCTTCCACGGCTCGTTGCGCGGAGCGCCCGGGAGCGCCCCGGCATCGGTCGTCAACCGGGCGAGCGCCCTCTGCGCGTCCGTGAGCTGCTGCCGCAGCAGCGCGTCGACCGCGGGCTGCAGATCGACCACCTGCACGTCATCCAGCAGCGAGACCGTTCCAGCATCCGCCGGGTGGTGGAAGTGGAGGGTGATCGCGCGCGTGTACTCGGGGAACCACTCCGACACCAGGACGGCGTTGCCGGTCCAGTCGGTCCCCGTGCGCGCCCGATCCTGGTGTGCGTAGGGCTGGCCGGTCACCCCGGCCGCGTCGAAGAAGTCGAGCCGCAGATGGAGCGGCTCCGCCCCCTCGAGGGCCCGCTCGCGCCAACCGGCGGCAATCGGGTGACCCGGGGCCACCGCGATCTTCCGCTGCAGCACGAGGTCCTCATGCTCGTCACCTGTCAGGCGCACCTGCGCGCACCGGCCGCCGTCGGGGGCGTCCACGACGGTCCATCCGGCGTCCGCATGCCAGCTCTCGAAGCCGCCCGTCTCGAAGTCGGCCTCCCAGAGCCGCTCGCCCAACCGCTCTCCTGCGGCCAGGCGCGAGAGAACTTGCCGAAGGGCGTCCTCCCTCGTCAGCGCTGCGTGCGCCGGCCAGACGAGCAGCCACGTCGCTGCGGCGGCCAACCATCGTCGTCTCATGCGCTCACTCTCCTGCCTCGCCTCGTGACGGGCCCGCCGGCCTCACAGAGGCCCCACGCCGAACGCGCGCCGCAGCACGGTCGTAGCGCCCTCGACGACCAGGTCGATGGCCTCGGGGGCGAGCTTGGCCCAGTAGCGGGTGTTGACCTCATGCCCGCCGCGGTCGAAGGCCTCGCGGATGGGAAGGTAGCCCACGTAGGTGGTCGTGCAGTGGGCGATGTAGGTGGGGTAGGTCGGCGAGGCGAGCTTGATCCGCAGACCGCACTCCACGAACGGCTCGCCGGGCAGCCCGACGAAGGCCGCCTCCCCGATGCGCAGGACCTGCAGCTCGTAGTCGAAGCGTGTCGAGCGCTGCCGCATGAGGTGGACGCTGTAGATGCTGGCGGCGACCACCCACTCCGGATCGACTCCGCTCCGCGCTGCGTCCACCCAGCTTGGCTGGGGGCGCTCGGCCAGCACGCGTTCAGCGTGCTGCAGCTCGCCGGGCGGGATCTCCCGCAGCGGGATCGGGTGGTGCTCGAGCCGCCAGTCGAGCGTCACATCGGGGGCGA
>VGFB01000639.1 GCA_016869015.1 Armatimonadota bacterium | reverse complement strand
GCGTGCTGTAGAGCTGATCGGTGAGCGGGTCGTCGGCGGTAGTGGTGACGGAGCAGTCGCCCACGAACGCTCGGCCGTAGTCTCCCGGCCCGGCCAACGGTACACCCCAGCGCTTCACCTGGGGGTGAGCCACGTACCCGCGCCACTGCTCGAGCAGGCCATCGGCGAGCACGCCCGTCGCGTCGTCTCTCGCCGCGAACGGCAACCCACGCACTCCGGCCGCCCCGCCCCACGTGCCCGCCGCCCGCTGTAGCAGATCGGCATACGCCCGGTCACCCGTCACACCGTAGGCCCACGCCCACCGCTTGAGGTCGAAGTCGATGGCGAGCCCCTGCGGCGGCAGTCGGCGGAACCCCTCGCGACCGATCTCGTCCAGGCGACTTGCCGTGATGACGTGCCGCGCGAGGATGCCGTCGGGCTGCGCGACCTGCCGGCACAGCTCCATCGTGCGCAGTCCCGCCCGCAGCAGGTCCTCATCCCCGCTCTGCGTGTACAACCACAGGAGGGCCACGGCGACTCGCGTGTTGTCATCCCAGAAGTAGACCGACTCATCCCGCTCGTAGAGCCACGGCCAACCGCCGAAGGAGGCGCGGCTTGGGTCTCGATACTGGTGCGGCAGCATCGACCGGGCGACACTCAGCGCGACGGTCCGCCAACGCTCGCTGCCGGCCAGCTCGCCGTACAAGTACAGCGCCTGGGCCGTGGCGGCGTTGCAGTCGACGCGGAACGGGCTCGCCAACGTCTCGATGGGCCCTCCATCGAACCACGCCAGGCAACGCTGCGACCAGACGCCTGCCGATCCATCGGCCTTCGGCAGAACCCCCGAGCGTTCGAACCAACGCATGTTCCGGTCTACAGCCCGCTGGTACGCGGCTTCACGGGTCGACACGCGCAACCGCACGAGCGTCTCCGAGTCACCTCGAGGCGTGGCCGCGCAGACCGCGACCGCGTGCTCGCCCTCCGTCGGCGCCCAGCGGCCCTTGTAGCGCCCCGGCGCCACTCGCCGCAGCTTGAGTCGGGCCCCCGCCCGGGTCGTGGCCGAGACCTCCGCGTCGACGGCGGTCTCCACGTGCAGCGCGACCGGCGTGTCCGTCGGCGCCCAGACACGCGGCTCCGTCCAGGCCGTCAGCGGCACGTATCGGCGCGCAACCTCACGCCGCCTCTCCGGGGGCGCGAGGGACAACGCAATGTGCCGCATCAGGCCCTCCCAGCGCCCCGTCGGTCGGTACTCCCGCGCCCGAAAGTCGCTGAACTTCGACAGCGCCATCAACGCCGTGCCGCGACCCCATCTCACCTCGAGCAGCGCCGGCCACTGCTCCCACAGCTCGGGGGCTTGCGTGGCCCAGCCCACCGACCGCCCGTCCTCGTAGCCTCCGTCAACGACGCCGTCGGTCAGCTCTCCGCCCGCGTCCGCGAACGCCGTGTTCGGCTCGGGATTGAGCATGTAGGGGCGTCCGAGAGCGACGTTGGCGCCGCCTGCGTCGAGGGCCTCGACCTCGCCCATGAAGAAGAAGTCGGTCACCGGGCTCCGCCGGAACTTGCGGCACACCAGCCGGACGTATCGGGCTCGCGCCTCGTGTAACTCGAGACGGACGACGGGGCCCTGCAACGGACCCTCGACCACACCGGCCAGCGCCGTTGCGTCGGGGGCCTCCCCCAGCCACAACTCGACCCGCTCGGGGTAGTAGTCCGGCTGCCCGGCGCCGTACCGTTGCGACACCGAGGCCAGCGCCCGGACCTCCCCGAGGTCCACGGTAGCCGAGTACGCCGGCTCCCAATCGACGGCCCGGTAGGTGCCCAGATAGCTGCCGTAGTTCAGCAGGACCTTCGCGCCCTCGGGGCGCTGCCTGGGCGCAAGGCACGCGGAGTTGTGCTCATCCAGGAGGTCGCCCCGTGTGAGCCCGCTGAGCGGCTCCATGTCGTCCGCGACCACCAGCCGTTGGTGCAGCGCCCGTCGCACCTCGGGCTCGCACGCGATCCCGAACAGCGGCTCGCCATCCTCCCGTGCCGTGAACTCGACATACGCCCGGCCGCCCGCCGCTACGAAGCGCTCCAGCGCCATCGCCTCGGTGGCCGAGAGGCGCAAGGGCTCGGGGTAGGAGGCCAGGCAGAGGGCGACAGTCTCCGCGTCTGACAGCCGCGGAGTCCACGCGTCGGAGGGGAGTGCCTGACCCCTCTGGCCAGTCCCTTGCAGCGCCGCCAGTAGCTCGGCTCCGTCCCCGACCACGCGGACCGCCTGCGCCCGGGCGCAGGGACAGCACGCGAGGTACAGGGCCAGAACGCAGACCGGGAGTGAGCGTGGCTTCGTAGTCGGTGTCACAGCCAAGGGAAACGACCTCCGCCCGGCGAACGTTGGGAGGTACTGAGAGCGATTCCTTCTTGGTGGCACACTCAGGTGGCTCGCGACATGGTGGGCGAGCAACTTGCCGACGTCGGGGCTTGGTGCAGCATCCTCGGGCTGCTGGTGGGCCTGCTCGGCTTCGGCGCAGCCGTGTGGGCAGCCTTGAGCGCGAAGGGGGCGAGGGAGGCGGCTCGGGCCGCAACCCGGGCCGTCCGGTGGGAACGGGGACGAGACGAGCTCCTGGACTTGCTGGGTGACACCGGGCGGTTGGTGGACGCACTCCGGGCAGACAACCTGTGGCTGGCACACCAACTGGCAGGACGCCTGAGTGAGCGCTTCCATGTGTGGCGAAGCCGCAACGAGGGCGTTCTGGGACTGACCACTGAGCCGGGCACACAGCAACTGCAGATCGGTCTGCGGGGGCTCGCCGACCGCATGGGGACGGCGGCCGGCACACCGGCCGACCGCGTGCGGGTCGCGGAGCGGTGCAGAGCACACTTGGCCAAGCTGGTTGCGCGACTACAGCAGGACATGGATCGTGAGTCGCAGGAGGACGGATAGGATGAGTGACCGCGCTGATGTGGACTTCGTCTCGCGGGTGGTTGAGAACACGAAGCTCGGGCTGTTGCGGTGGGAGCGCTGGGACCAGCCCTGGTCGCAGTACGGAGCCATGCTGCCGACGAAACAGGCACTCACCCTGGACCGGCGGCTTCTGGACGACGTGACGGCCTGGGATGAGGGCTGGCCCCCCGAGGCGGAGACAGTCGTCCTCGAGCTGCACAAGGATACCGGCGAGACGGCGCGCACGTTCCTCTCGGGACCGGACAGCCGCGACGAGGTCGGCCGTCTTGTCGATGTCCTATGGGACCTTGTGGGGGAACGCGACACGAACGACGAGCTATCCAAGGCCTTCTCCGGGCTGGACGAACTCGCCAAGAAGGCGGGCACTCGCTGACCCCGTTCGGTCAGCCCGCCCCTCCCCCCACCACCCCTCCCGCCCCACCCGCCTCGAAGAGCACCGGGTCGTCGTCCGGGCTGCGGCCCATGCTCCTGGGCCACAGATCATGGGCGCGCAGCCACTCGCGGGTGCGGGAGGCATCCGCTTCCACGATGTCGTGGCCGGGTAGCCGGCGGGTCGTCTCTTCGAGAAGCTCCGGATACCCGGCAGGGAAGGCGACGGTCACGCGCGCCAGGGCGACGACGGTCAGCGCCGTGACGGTGTGGTGGCTCAGGCCGCGATGGCGAGGGCGCTCATCGGCGAGGCTCAGACGCGGGACGACGACACCGCGGCCGCCCAGGGCGGCGACGGCGTTGACGACCTGCCCCATCTCCAAGGCGCTGGTCCCGAAGGTCGTGCCTGTGCCCACGACCCCCGGCCCAGGGGCCACCACGACGGCTCCGCCGTCGGCCTGATGGGCCGCCAACAGCAA
>VGFB01000638.1 GCA_016869015.1 Armatimonadota bacterium | reverse complement strand
CTTCCGTTCGGCGAGGCCTGCTTCGTCGTCAGGCCCTGGATGGAGATGAAGTTCGGGACCTGTTCGCCGGGATCGAAGCAGGAGTCCCTGATGCTGACCTCGGCCGCCGCCGCGGGAACCGCGTTGCGCAGCGCCGGTCGCAGCGTGCCGGTAGCGGAGCACCGGCGCGAGGGGCTCGGCGTCTCCGGTCTGCGGGCATCAATGGCGAGCAGCTCCGCGTAGTCGCTGACGGCGCTCGCATAGACCACCCCGCCCTCGGTAGCCGTAAGCCCGAAGAAGCGCCTTCCTTCAGTCCCTCGCCCAGCAGCTCGAGCGACGCTCCGTCGAAGACGCCCAGACCCCCGTCGGCGTAGGCCGCGTGGACTCGTCCCCCGGCCACGCTGATGGTCCCGAACCGGCGCGCGGCGGCGCCGATGACGTTACGGTGGAGGTCGCCGGCCAGGCAGTGGCGGTGGAGCCCCGGGCTCAGGCGGGGCAGGTCCGGATCGAGTTGCCCCGGAAGACGGGCGAGGCGCTGGAGGTGGCGATCCGGTAGCCGCGCCCGTGCCCCCCAACAGCGCCTCCGGGTCCGGCAGTTCATCCTCCACGTGCGGCGCGTACTGCACCTCCGGTGCGTGGTGGTCGGGGCTCCCGGCGGGTGCGTGACCCTCCAGGTGGTCCGCGGTGCGGGCTTCGCCGATGTGGGAGGCCAGACCGGCCGCCACCACCGTGGCCACCAGCAGAGCAGCGGTGAGCAGCGCCACGCGGGCGGTCTCGCCCTGTAGGCCCGGCAGGGCCCGCCCCGCGGGTCGGAAGACCCAGGCCCCGACCGTTCGCACCAGGCCGATCCCCAGGAGCAGCGCGACGCCCGCTGCGGTCACGGCCGGTCCGGGGGGCAGATCCCAGGCCGCCGCAACGCCCAGCCCGAACAGCGACATCGCAGCGGCGAACACCACCGCCACTGCGAGCGCCGGCGGCATCCGCCGACACACCAGCAGCGCGGCAGTGCCGGGCGCCACCAGGTAGCCGAAGACCAGCATCAGCCCGAGCATCTTCACCGCGAAGACGATCACGAGGGCCAGGAGCGAGAGGAACAGGACGTCGTAGATCCACACCGGCAACCGGTAGGTCACGGCCGTTTCGGGGTCGAAGCTGGTGAACAGCAGCTCCTTGCCCAGCCACAGGACCAGCAACGCCACAATGGCGGCCACGGGGGCGAAGTACAGCAGATCGCGCCCCATGACCCCGAGGATGTCGCCGTACAGAATGGCGGCCATCTCCGTGTCGCCACGCTCGGCCACGGCGTACAGCAGGATGGAGGCCGCCCACCCCCCTACGTACAGTAGGGCGACCAGGTTGTCGGTACGGGATCGGCGTCCGGGCTGCACCAGTGCCAGGATCCCGACACCCACGAGCGTCATGGCCAGCGAGGTCGGCACGGGGGCCAGGTAGGGGGCCAGGAGGCCAAGGAGACCCGCCCGAACCGCCAGGCCCTGGGCGAGGGCCGAGACGCCCAGACCGGCCGATGACAGTTGGGTAAGGGCCACCGTCGTGAACACCAGGCGCCGGAGCACGACGTAGGCGCTGAGCAGCGCACAGACCGTGCCGACCATCAGACAGGCCACGAGGGCGCGCTGAAAGAACCCATAGTGCAACTGCTCGATGATCGCGCTCATGGAGTCCCTTCCGCGCCATGCGCCCCCGCGCCCACGGCGCTGTACAGGTGGCGGGCGATCTCCTCGCGGTTGCCCAGCACCTGGACGCCTCCCCCCTGGACCAGCAGCACCTGACTGGCGTGCTCGGAGACCTCCTGCAGCAGATGGGTGACAATGAGCACCGTCATGTCCCTCTCATCCCGCATGCGGTTGATCGTGTGGATGAAGTCGAGCTGCGCTCGCAGGTCCAGGAAGTTCGTCGGCTCGTCGAGGACCAGGACGTCTGGTTCGCCGGCCAGGGCCCGCGCCAGCAGCACCCGCTGCTGCTGCCCGCGCGAGAGCTCCCGGAAGGTCCACTCCGCCCGGGTCTCCATGCCCACCGCGGCCAGGGCCGCGACAGCGGCGGAGCGGTCCTCACGACGGAAGGGAGCGAAGGGCCCCACGCGGGCGATGCGGCCCATCATCACCACATCGAGTGCGTTGACCGGGTAGCCGTCGTCCAGGGTCGTCGTCTGGGCGACATAGCCGAACCGCAGCGCACGCCCGGAGGGATGGCGCGCCAGTTCCACCGTGCCCTTCAGGGGGCGCAAGACGCCGGTCAGGGCCTTCAGCAGCGTGGTCTTGCCGGCCCCGTTGGGCCCCACCACGCCGACGTAGGCCTGAGGCGGAATAGTGAAGCTCACCCCATCCAGCACGACCAGCGAGCCGTAGCCGAGCGCTACGCCCTCACAACGCGCAACGAAGGCGTCACTCATGGCGCACCATCCCTGGGCGGCAGCGTCTACCCGATTGCCGCACACAGCTTATCAACGTTGTACTGCATGAGCTTGAGCCAGTCCTCCGTGCCAGGGACGCCGCCGCTGAGGGTCGGCAGCACCAGGTACTTCGCCCCCGTGGCCTGTGCGACCGACTGCGCCGCCCCGCCGGGGTAGTACGGCTCTTGCAGCAGCAGCTTCACCTTCTGAGCCTTCACGAGCTGGATCACCTGAGCGACTCGCCCGGAGGGCGGCGGCACGCCCGGCTTCGGCTCAATCGTCGCCACCCTGTGCAGGCCTGCGTAGTCTGCCAGGTACTCGAAGCTCGGATGGTAGCTCACATACCCCTGGCCGTTGACCTTGGCCAGCTTCGTGCGCCACGCGCTCGAGCTAGTCTGGATCTTCTCCAACAGGGCCTTGGCATTCGCCGTGAAGTAGGCGACGTTCGCCGGATCGGCGGCCTTGTACCCGCCCAGGATGTTGCTCACGATCAGCATCGCGTTCCGCGGATGCAGCCAGATGTGCGGGTTCCCCTGGGGGTGCATGTGGCCCTGTGACGGATCGACGATGCCCGTCGGCTTCTCCAGAATCGTGCAGCCCTTCGAGCAGGTCACGACGATCAGGTGCTTGTTGTTCGCGGCGCGACGGAGCGGGGCCGCCCACAGATCGAGTGCGAGCCCCACCTCGAGGAAGAGGTCCGCCTGAGAGACGGACGTGACGTGGCTGGGTTTCGTCTCCAGGAAGTGCGGGTTGACGGTCCCGGGACAGAGCGTCGTGACGGCGGCCTTCTGGCCGCCGATGACCTTGGCGAAGTAGGCCAGGTCCGGCAGGGTCGCCACGGCCTTCACGGCGCCTGCCGGCGCGGCCAGCAGGGCGCCGATCCACAGCGCCGGGACAAGCAGAAGCGCGCGTCTCATGGTCAGGCTCCTTTCAGTTGAACTCGTGGGAATGGCTGCCGATGGACCAGATCGACTGGAACAACACCTCGTTGCTGTTCGGTCCCTCGGGGTAGTCCGTGTGGCGGAACTGCAGTCGGTACCACTGCGTCTCCTGGGCCTTGTGGGTGTACCAAGCGCTCATTGCACGCACGCGCCCCGCGAGGTCCGGGTCACCGAAAGCCGCGTCCTCATACTGGAAGCCCACGTCCCGGTAGAGCCCCATCTGCTTGAGGTAGCACAGGCCCCAGCCGTCGCGGCGGAGTCGGCCATCGGCGGCGTCGCGCCAGTAGTTCGTCCAGTCCAGGATCACGCGATCGCTGTTCTGGTTGCCACGGTCGTTGCGCCACTGCAGCCCGAACGACAGCGCTTCGTCGCCCTCGCCGGCCTCGTGACCGCCGCGGTTGACATAGGTCGCGGTGAAGTCGAGGTCGTTGCGGGAGTCAAGCTGCCGGTTGTA
>VGFB01000637.1 GCA_016869015.1 Armatimonadota bacterium | reverse complement strand
AGTACAACCAGTGGAAGGGGACGATGCACGCCTACAGCAACGACGACCCCTTCTACGCCGGGACCTTCGTGCTGGCGAGTCGAGAGACCAACGGCGTGGTGGACCACTTCTGCTCGCGGTGTCACACGCCGATCGGCGAGCTGGCGGGCGAGGTGCCTCCCGCGGACCATTCGAAGCTCAGCGACACCGCCAGGCGAGGGGTGCAGTGCGACTTCTGCCATACCCTGGCGGGGCATGAGGGCATCGGCAACGCGCAGTACATCGTGAAGCCCGGTGAGGTGAAGCTCGGGCCCTTCGGCGACGGAGAGCCGATGGCCCACAAGGTCGCCTTCTCGGAGTTCCATACCACGTCCGAGTTCTGCGGCACGTGCCACAACGTCGACCACCCGGTCAACGGCCTGCACCTGGAGACCACGTACTCGGAGTGGAAGGCGAGCCCGTACAACACGGGCGACCCCGCGACGCAGACCACCTGCCAGGACTGCCACATGACCCCTGGGCCCGGGGTCACGAAGCCGAACCCCGGCAAGGCGTCTCCCATCGCCGATGAGCGCCCGCACCTGTGGACCCACGACATGGTCGGCGGCGGCGGCGTAGCGGCGCTGATGGGCGAGACCGCGACGATGCAGGCTGCGGAGGCGATGCTGAAGGCGGCGGCGACGATGGAGCTGCAGCTCCCCACGACCGTCGAGAAGGCTGGGGCGGCGGAGGTGAAGGTCGCGATCACCAATGTGGGCGCCGGGCACTACCTGCCGACGGGCGTGACAGAGCTGCGGGACATGTGGCTGGAGCTGACGGTGACCGACCCCGACGGGAACGCCATCTTCACGAGCGGCGCGCTCGACGAGGCCGGCGAGATCGTGCCCGGCGCCGTGAAGTACCAGGTCCAAGTCGCAGACGGGGCGGGGAACGTGACGCCGAAGTTCTGGCTGGCCGAGTCGATCGTCTCCGACCACCGCATTCCGCCGAAGAGCACGGTGACCGAGACGTACCGGGTCCCGGTTCCGCCGGATGCTGCGGGGCCGCTGGCGGTGCGCGCGCGCCTGCGCTACCGCGCGGCGTCGCCGAGCGTGCTGCGGTTGGGGCTGGGCGAGGACTCGACGGCCACGGCGCCGATCATCGAGATGGCGGAGGCGGAGGGGGAGGTGAGGGTCGGGGGCTGATTCTCAGGAGGTCTCCGCCGCCGCGATGGTCCCCTGGACGCGGAGGTCCATCGCCCAGCCGGTGAGAGCGTCAAGGTCCAGGAAGCCCTTCACGTCCTCGCCGTCAGCCGCGCGTTCCTCGAGCAGAGCGCGGATGTTGTGGGTCTTGGGGTACTGCAGCCCTCGGGCGCTCATCCACGCCCTCAGGCCCTTCTCGGCCGCCTGCTGCGCATGGAGGCCGAACACCTCGTCACGGAAGACGGCCGTGTCATCCATCCCCCGAGGAGCGATCAGGTCCACCCTGGCCTTCCCGCTCGAGCATTCCCCGAGCGTGGACCGGGTCGGTCATGGAGCAACCTCCCCTCCCGAAGCGCATCGTGCACAACGTGGTTTACCGATCGCTTCCACTGCTCGATCTCCTCGGTGACCTGCAACACGGCTGCGTTCGCCTCCGGCCCTCAGAACTCCGTTGCCCCGGAGAAGTGGAACGATCCTACCTTCAACGCGGGCACGAGGCATCCTTCCGCAATGCGCGGCGTCTTCCCGATCATCTCTACGTTGCTGAGGGCCGCGAGGACGCTTTGCGTGAAGCGCAGGTTCTTGACGCCGCGGGTGAGCTTGCCGTCCTCGATGAGGAAGGTGCCGTCCCGGGTCATGCCGGTCAGTTCGGTGCGCAGCGGATGGACGATGTTGGTGTAGTGGAAGCGAGTCACGAGCAGGCCGCGCTCGGTGGAGGCGATCATCTCGTCGAGCGTGGCATCGCCGGGCGCGAGCTTCAGGTGCATGGGGTATGGGCCCCAGGCGCCGGGGGGCGGGGTCGCATGCCCGGTCGACTCAACGCCGGCCTGGGCGGCGGTCGTGCGGTCGTGAACGACGCCGCGGGCGATGCCGCGGTCGATGACCACCACCTTGCGGCGCGGAACGCCCTCGAAGTCGAAGGGCAGGGGGAGGAAGCCGGGGTCGAGGCCGTCGTCGCAGATGGTAATGCTCTCCCCGCAGACGCGCTCGCCGAGCTTGCCGCTCAGGAAGCTCCGTCCCTCGTTGAAGGCCTTGCCCCCGAAGCCCATGTAGCCCAGGAAGCCGATCAGGTCGCCGACGGCATCCTCCTCGAGCACAATGGTGTAGTCGCCGGGCTCGACGGTGACGGGATCGGCCGAGGCCAAGGCCTTCCGGGCCGCTCGCTCGGCGGCCTGGGCGGCGTCGACTTCCGCCACATCCATCGCGGTGCAGGCGGCGCGTCCCGTGGAGGTCGGCCCGGTCATGGTGATGTTCAGATCGGCCGCGGCGAACGCCTGACGAGCCGCCACGCCCAGCGAGTTGACCACGGCCAGGGCCTGGGGCGTGGTCGCGAAGGCCCCCGAGGCGACGAGGCCGTCGCGCTCGGCGACAGCCAGGATGGAGGCGACGGCCTCCGCCCGCTGCTCGGGACCGAAGGCGACGGTGGTGTCGCAAGCGGCGGCGATGGAGTGGTACTCGGCAGGCTCGGGCAGCCCGATGAAGTCCGGGTCTTCCGCCTGGTGGCGGGCGATGTTGGCGGCATTCTCCACACAGCGGCGGATGCCCGCCTCCGAGAGGTCGTTGGTCGTCGCAACGCCGACGCGCTTACCGAAGGCCGCCCGCACCCGCAGGTCCACATCGGCTTGGGAGACGTTCTGGTGGATGGTGTTGTTGGCGAAGCGGGTCAGGTGGTTGGCGCCGCCCGTCAGGACGGCTTCCGTCAACTCCGCCGATGACAGCGCAACAGCCTGCCGCCCGATGTCGATCAGCTGGGCCTCGGTGATCATCGATCTGCTCCTCGATGGGGAGTGTCGGGGCTGGAGCCCCGACTTACGCGTCCGCCCCGCCGTCGCCCTCCATCACGCCGACGCGCACCTTGCGGAAGCGCGCCGCCGAGACGCCGTGACCGACGTGGGCCGACTGGCCCGGCTCGCCCTTGCCGCAGTTGGGTACGCCCCAGATGACCCAGTGGTCCCGGTCGGCGATGGCGTCGCAGGCGCCCCAGAACTGAGGGGTGATGCCCGTGTACGTGGGGTTGCGGACGATGCCGGCGATGGCGCCGCCCTCGATGCGGTAGGCGATCTCGGCGCCGAACTGGAAGTTCAGGCGCTTATCGTCGATGCTCCAGCTGGAGTTGTGCCGCAGGAGGTACCCCTCACCCATGTCCTGGATCATCTCGTCGAACGTCCAGGAGCCGGGCTCGAGGTTGATGTTCGTCATGCGGATGAGGGGGATGGCGCCCCAGCCGTCCGCGCGCATCGTGCCGTTGGAGCGGCTCTCGCCGACCTTGCCGGCCGTCTCCCGCGAGGTGAGGTATCCGCAGAAGATGCCTTCCCGCACGATGTCCGTTCGCTGCGCGGGCACGCCCTCGTCGTCGTAGGCAAAGGAGCCCAGGCCGCCCGGCAGCGTGGCGTCGGCGGTGATGTTCACGTGCTCGGAGCCGTACCGGAAGCCGCTGTCGAGCTTCTCGGGGGTCAGGAAGCTCGTGCCCGCGTAGGAGGCCTCCATCCCCAGCACCCGGTCCAGCTCGATCGGGTGTCCGCAGGACTCGTGGAGCTGCAGGGCAAGTTGCCCGCCATCGATGATGAGATCGGCTTCGCCCGCCTCGCAGTGAGGGGCCTTCAGCAGCGCGGCGGCCTCACGCG
>VGFB01000636.1 GCA_016869015.1 Armatimonadota bacterium | reverse complement strand
TTGGCTGGGCCCAACCGAGGGTTCGCGGCTCACCCATCGCTCGGGGGCTTCGGCCGGGACTTGTTGCCGCCCCGGTACTCCCATCCGCCTGCCTCCCGGAGCAGCCGCACGAGCGAGTCATAGCCCCGCTGCTTGGCTTCGAAGAGCGGCGTCTGGCCCGGGCGGGCCGCGCCGTCGGGTTCCGCGCCGTGCTCCAGCAGCGCCTTGGCACAGTCGTAGCGCCCCAGTCGGGCGGCCAGGGTGAGCGGGCTGTCGAAGGTGTCGCCCCCCAGGTCCGGGTCGATGCCGGCCTCAAGCAGCGAGCGCAGGATCCCGCTGTCGCCGCGCTGCACGGCGTAGTGGATGACGCTCTGCCCGCCGAGCCCGCGGATCCTATCCCGGGCCGCGTTGGCGTCGAGAAGGAAGCGCACCATGTCGGGCTCCGCACAGGCGATGGCGATGTGCAGCGCCGATTCGCCGGGGTGGTTCGTGGCCTGGAGGCACGAGGGGTCGGTGTCGACCAGGCGCCTGGCTTCTGCAAGATCGCCCCGTTCGACCGCGAGCAGCAGATGGTCGCCCCTGGTGAGGGGCTGCGGCGCGCGCCGGAGCTTCTCGCGGAACTCGGCCTTCCAGGCCCGCTCGGCCTTGGTGATCCGCGACTGGAGCGTGCCCTCGGCGCTCGTGGGGGTCGTGAAGGCGCCTTTGGTGAGTGAGAAGCGCAGGCTGAAGCGTCCGCCGCGGATTGGGGCCGGCCCGCCATCGCTCGTGAACGCGTCATCCGGTTTGCCGTCCTCGCCCAGCCGCGCCTCGCTCGCGTTGATCCAGCGGATGACGGTGCCGCGCTCGTCCACGAGGAACCGCATCGTGCAGCCCTCGAACTCCCCCTCCCACTGGCCCTCCTCGGGTACGACGATGGCGGCCTCTTCCGGCTTCAGGCGCGCAAAGGTCTCCCTGGCCTGCCGACCCTTCTCCGAGTCACCGGCCAGCCGCATGACCTCCTTGAACTGAGCCGCGGCAAGGTCGTCGTGCTTGGTGGCGATGTAGACCCAGGCGAGGACCCAGTGGGAATCGAGGTGATCCGGGTTCAGGCGCAGCGCCTCGGCCAACTCCGCCACCGCCGCCACGTAGTCCTTGGCCTGCTTGGCGGCCAGGCCTGCCTCATAGTGTACGACCACCGGATCGGGCGGCTGCGCCAAGGCCGCCGGCGCCCAGCCCGCCGTCAGCAGCATCGCGACGACTCCGGACCGTCCCATGATCGCGCCTCCTCGGGGTCGCGCGTGACGCGCGGCTACTCCGTAGCACCGTGCTCCCGCAGGAGCTCGGCGACCGCCGCGTGGCCGTTGGCCAGCGCGAGAGCCAAGGGCGTCGAGTCACCGGCAACGCCCCCGTTCACCTCCGCGCCTCGACGCAGGAGCGCCTCCACGGCCTCCACGTGCCCCCCCTCGGCCGCCAGGTGCAGAGGGGTCTTGCCCGCGTTGTTCGGCTGGTTGAGACCGACCGGGCGGTCCAGGAGCAGCTCGACGACGTCTGCCCGGCCCCGCGCCGCGGCCAGATGCAGCGCGGTGTCGGCGTTGTTCGTGCGGCCATCCAGGCGAACGGTCGGGTGCTCGGCCAGGAGCGCGACGATCTCCGCTTTGGAGTAGGCGGCCGCGAAGTGCAGCAAGGTACGGTTTAGGCGGTCACTCCAGGTGAAGCAGGCGGGGTCGTCGGCGAGAAGTCGCCTCAGCGCCCCGTCGTCGCCCAGCTGAATCGCGAGGCACGCCAGGTCGCCGTTGGAGACAGGCTGCGCGGACTCCGGGAGGGGTCCCGCGTACTCGGCCGTCCAGTGGCGGATCCGCGCGTTGGGCGGGCCGACCACCGTCCCCTGGGCCTTGGATGGCGAGACGAACTCCCCTCGGGTGCTGCCCTCGAAGGGGGCAAACCGTCCCCCGGTCACCGGAGTCAACGGCTCGGCGTCCCAGAACCCCGAGTTGGTGTAGGCCTGCGCCTCGGGCGTGGTGGGGAACCAGACCGAGCCCTGGAGGGCGCGCACGAAGACGCCGCCGCCGTCCACGAGGAACTCGATGTTGCAGTCCTCGCCCTTACCGCGCCAGAGCCCGTCAACCGGCACGATGCCGGTCTGGGTGGGTCGCTTCGGCGGGCCGCGCAACCGGTCGAGGGCGGCCTGAGCCTGGCGGGCCCTGTCCGTGTCCGGCGCCAGGCGTACCACGCGCCCGAACTCCTCGATGGCTCCCGCCGTGTCGTTCTGTGCCGCATAGACCCAGGCCAGCACCCAGTGGGCGTCGACGTAGCCTTCATCCATGCCGAGGGCAGCCTTGAGTGCCTGGACGGCCTTGGCGTAGTCCTTGGCCTGCTTCGCGGCCAACCCGGCCTCGTAGTGCGCAACCGCCTGCGCCGGCGGGTCGGCCCGCACCGCAACGGTCGCCAAGGCTGCGCCCCCCGCAATCACGAGGGCCCTGGTAAGGGCAATCCTCGACATCGCGCCTCCTCCCCACCGAGGCTCTCCGTCCCGGCCTCCGGGCTACGCGGGTAGCACCACTTCCCGCCCCGTATCCGCCGAGACGAGCCCCGCTTCGAGGATCTCCTGCGCATTGCGGCTCACGACGGCGTTGCACGTCCCCATGACCTTTTCGCCGGTCTCGACGCAGTGGATCAGGTGCTCGGGGCCGTTGCGGTAGCCCTCGGCGAGGGGCTCGGGCTCGATGGACTTCTCCTCGGGCTCGGAAGGCGTACGGATGATGACCTTACCGGCCTTGATGCCGATCATGCCCTCGGTGCCGTAGGCGATGGGGTTGGGGTCCTCGGTACGGACCTTCTGGGTCCAGCAGGCCTCGGCGACGCCGAAGGCGTGCTCGTACTTCACCAGAATCATCGCGTTGTCGTCGGGGATCGGGTAGTCCTTCACCAGCACGGACCGGATGCCCACGCACGACCTCGGCCGCCCCAGGAAGCAGGCGTTCATCGCCGCGCTGTAGCAGCAGTAGTCCATCAGCGCGCCCGCGCCGTTGCGCTCCTCGTCGTAGAGCCAGCCCCAGAAGTACTCCGAGCAGCCGATCTCCTTGGGCCCGTTGTGCGCCGCGCGGTACTTCAGGTAGAAGAGGTCACCCACCGCGCCCTCCGCGATCAGGCGGCTGAACGTCCCGAACGCGGGGTTCCACTGGGTCGGCCAGTTGATCATCATCACGACGCCCGCGTCCTGCGCGGCCTTCAACATCCGGTCGGCCTGCGCGAGGCGCGCCGCCATCGGCTTCTCGATCACCATGTGCAGGCCCTTGGCCGCCGCGCCCTCGACGATGTCGGCCGCCCCGGCGTTGTCGCAGGCGATCTGCAAGATGTCCAGTTCCTCCTTCTCGAGCATCTCCTGCCAGCACTCGTACAGGGCGCCGATCCCGTACTCCGCCTGCACCTTCGCCCGCAGCGGCTCGTTCGGATCGGCCGCCGCCACCAGCTCCGCCCGCTCCAACCTGCTCCAGTGCCCCAGCTCACCCCACACGTGATCGTGCACCATCCCGGCAACGCCGACGCGATAGGTCTTCATGGGTCTGGGTGACTCCTCTACGATGGTTGCCCTGCGGCGGCCCGAGGCGCTGGACTTGAGTGGTCACCGCGCGTTCGCCAAGCATCTCTCTGGCCGTGAACTGCTGCACCAGTTCACAGGCCCGCACGATGTCGTAGACGTAGAGGCGAACGTCACGCGGCGTCATAGACGGGCACCCTCGTCTGCTCGAAGGCCCGCTCGAAGTACGGGTTGTCGATCGCGATGCGCTCCACGACGTGGACGGGCCGGCCCAGCGTCTGCTCGAGGGCCTCGC
>VGFB01000635.1 GCA_016869015.1 Armatimonadota bacterium | reverse complement strand
GAGCTCGCCGATGTAGCGGTACGGGTTCTCCGTGCTGCCAGTGCTGGCGAGGAGGTTGCCGAAAGCGGAGTAGAGGTAGGTGTCGGTCACCGCCTCGTCGCCGTCCGTCAACGCTCGCGTCGAGCCGAGCGCGTCGGAGTGGTAGAAGCTGGTCGTGCTGGCACGGCGCATCGAGACGAGGTCGCCGTAGCCGAACGGCGCGAGGGTGTAACGGGCTTGGGTGACGCCGTTGCCGTTGGTTTCGAGGAGGACTTGCTGATCGTCCCAGACGTGCTTCGTGGTCCCGGAGCCGTTCTGGCGCTTGCGGCGCAGGTGGTCGCCGTCGTAGACCATCGTGACCGTGCCGCCGCCGGAGGGCTTTACAGTCAACATCTCATCCTCGTAGCTCCAGGTCATCGTCGTCACCGCACCCGCCGCATCGGTCGTCAGCGTGTTGCCGTTCTCGTCGTACGTGTAGGTTGTGAGCGTGCCGCTGGCATCCTCCGTCAGCACTTCGTTCGCGGCATCATACGTGTACGTGGTCCTCGCGCCCGAATCGACCTTCGTCAGGCGGTTGCCGACCGCGTCGTAGGTGTAGGTGATCGTCTTGCCCGTGTAGGAGTTCTGGGGACGGAGTTCCGGGGACACCATACGTAACTGCGCGACTCATGCGTACGGCTCCCCCGGCCGCTCGCGATCGAGCCACTGAGCGCAACTGCGTCCGTCCACTTCGGCGTCCGGGGCAGTGACACCTGCTGGGCTGCGGCCTCCGCCAGCAGGAGATGAGTATGGTGTCCCCGGAACTCACCCGGAACTCAGTCGTCCTCGAAGGGGTAGAGCCGCTTCCCTCGCTTCCTGGCGAACCCATAGGACCAGATCTCCGTCCCGCCAACTGCGCTCGGCCTGATGTACAGTATGCAGCTGTCGTCGCCGGCCCATACAGGCTCAATCCCCGTGAGCGGCGACCCGTCTGCCAGTTGCACCGGGGCCTCAGTTCCGGAGCCCGGATCGATGACGAAGATGGGGGGCGCTTCCCCACTGCCGTAGTCCGTATTGCTGGTGAGCAAGCGGTCTGCGGCATTGGACCATCGGAGCCACCAGTAATCGCCCTGCGCGATCTCGCGAGGGGGTACGCCGTGGGGGCCCTCCAAGACACTGAGCCGATAGGGCCCGTTCGGGAGGCTCTCCCTGGTCGCACCAGGCGGAAGGCAAATGGCTGCAGCCCGCTCGCCGCCCGGGCTAACGATGATCGAGCGAACAACGCGGTCTGCCAGGACCTCCTCGCTCTCCCCTGCCTCATCAACGAGGTAGAAGCGGTACCGGGGGAGGTCTTGCCAGCGCTGTTTCTCAGCCCGGCGTGATAGAAGCCACCTCCCCTGCCAGTAGGGGTCCACACAGAAGAACGTCGACCCAAAGGCCAGGAACGCGCTTTCCCCCCCCGGGACATCCGTCAGGTGCACACATGCCCTCTCGGGCCCAGGAGCGCCGCAGAAGCCATTGAGCAGCAGCCTCTGGCCACTGGGATGCCAGACGGGGTGCATCGAGCCCTGCGCCGGGCCCAGTCTCCACCAGGCGAGCGTGTCAACATCCACCAGCACTGCCGTGAAGCCATCCTTGCTGAGGTAGGTGGCAGCCAGATGGCGTTCGTCGGGAGACCAAGCCCCGTCTCCCGCTATGGCATGGAGGCCCTCAACCAGCCCCTCGGTGCGATCTTGGAGGTCCAACAGCCAGACCTGCGCCCAACCGGCTGGCGTGCGGCGAAACAGGGCAACCCGACGCCCGGTGGGGGAGAAGACGACGTGGTCGACGCCCCGCTCTGGTATGGGCGCTTCACCGACCCCTTGGGCTGAGCCAGCCGACAGCACCGCTGGGAGCCTCTCAACGCTCCCACCAAACGAAGCGGCGGGCCCTAGGGTACACGCGAGCACGACGTAGAGGTGCATGGCTCACCTACCTTCCCAGCCCCCTCAGTATGGCAGGTAGATCATCAGCGCCGCCATGCACGCCGTGTGGGCCGCGCCAGGGCTCAGGTTGCCTGGTAGGCCCGGAGCGATCTGGTCCAGTACGGGCGGCAGGTCCGCGACATCGTCGCAACAGCTGTAGATCTGGTCGAAGAGGTTCGACTCCCCCCTCACCAGAGCGTCCAGGAGATCGCTGCATATGTTGCTGTTCCACAGGATCTCGATCAACCGCTGCCTGCGCGGGTCCGGCCTCGGCGGCGGCACATAAGGGAGCACGGGCTCGTTAGGGCTGGGGCCTGGCATGGTGTGAGGAGGCTGGTACGGAACCGGCGGCCCTGGGACAACAATCGGTGGTTGGTCCCCAGGCTGAGGCGGCATCGGACGAATCGGGTACGTAGGCGGGGACGGCGGCCCGCCCACCGCCCCGCCCCCCATACACTGACGGAAGCACGCCGCGACGGCCGCCCACCAGCGAGGTCCGTTGCGTGGCCAAGGCCAGGGCACTCCTTCACAGTACACTCGGCACTGGGCGGCCTTCGAGGGGCACGGCCACCCATAGGAGGGCAGGCGGATGACACAGGCTGCCGCGCACAATGGCGCCAGCCCACTCGCATCTGTCCTCCTCGTCGCCCCGTTCCTCACATACGCATACTGACTCACCCCCGCCTCCCTGAGCGGGTCCTCGCTCACGAACCTCCCCGCCCCGGGCTGGTAGTACCTCCGGCGGAGGTAGTAGCCGCTCAGGCCGGTCTCCTGCTGGTAGCCGAGTCTGCCGATGTAGAGGTACGGGTTCGTGGTGCTGCCGGTGCTCGCGAGGAGGCTGCCGAAGGCGGAGTAGAGGTAGGTGTCGCTGATGTCCTCATCGGACTCGGTGAGCGCGCGCGTCGAGCCGAGCGCGTCGGAGTGGTAGAAGCTCGTGGCGTCGCTACGCCTCTGGCTGACCAAGTCGCCGTAGCCGAACGGCGCGAGGGTGTGGCGGGCTTGGGTGACACCGTTGCCGTTGGTTTCGAGGAGGACTTGCTGATCGTCCCAGACGTGCTTCGTGGTCCCGGAGCCGTTCTGGCGCTTGCGGCGGAGGTGGTCGCCGTCGTAGGTCATCGTGACCCGTCCGCCGGTCGCGGGCTGGACCGTCAGCATCTCGTCCTCGTAGCTCCAGGTCATCGTCGTCACCGACCCCGCGGCGTCACTCGTCAGCGTATTCCCGTTCCCGTCGTACGTGTAGGTGGTGAGCGTGCCGCTGGCATCCTCCGTCAGCAGTTCGTTCGCGGCATCATACGCGTACGTGGTCCTCGCGCCCGCATCGACCTTCGTCAGCCGATTGCCGACCGCATCGTAGGTGTAGGTGATGTCGTACGCGCTGTCGCCGGAACGCCGTTCCCGCGCAAGCTGGTTGAGCGCATCGTACGCATACGTGACCCGATCACCACTACCTTCGGCAACACTGACGGGGTTTCCTACCGCGTCGTACTCGTAGCCGAAGCTGCAGATCGTCGTCGCGTCCGACTTCGCGTTCACGAGTTGCGTCGTCCGCCCCGCCGCGTCATAGCTGTACGCCGCCGTCGTGCCGCTGTCGTGCGTCATGGTGGCAACGCGACCGAGGACGTCGTATTCCCACTCGCTCGTCTCGTCGAGTGGGTTGACCAGCGATGTCAGCGCACTCACCGCGTTGTACGCGTACGTCGTTACCCCACCGTCCGGATCGACCATGGTCGCACGATTCCCGACGGGATCGTACGTGTAGGTGATCGTCTTGCTGCCCGGCTGCGTGACCCGGACGACCCGACGCGCCTCATCGTACGCCGACAGCGTCGTGCCTGAGGCGTCGGTCATCCCCGTGCGACTGCCCACTGCATCG
>VGFB01000634.1 GCA_016869015.1 Armatimonadota bacterium | reverse complement strand
TGCACTGAGACAGTAGTACGCCAGGGGGTGCGGGCGGCTCATGGGCGTTCCGCCCCGTCGGCGACGACTCGGTTCGGGGACCGCGGTCATCCGGCTCGCGGTCCCTGTGCTGCTTTGTGGGTCGTGGGCGGCCGCCGACGCCGAGTCCAAGTCGCCCGTCTCGATCCAGCTTTGGCGCGAGCACTTCGCCGGGGAGGGCGCATACCTGGCGGACCTCCAGGGAAGTTACCTCCGCGCCTCGGGACGCAAGGTCGAGTTGTACGAGGGCGAGTGGCGCGAGTCGGAGCGGAAGATCGAGGACTGGACCCAGCGCCTCGAGCGCTACGCGCCGGACCTGATGGTCGTGCAGGACGCACAACTGCCCCTCGTGTTGGGGTCCGCCGCCTCCCTGGAAGGGCGCTTCCCGCCCTCCTTCCTCCAGGCGCTCTGGCCCGGCGCTCTGGCCCAGGGCCGCGTGCAAGGGGTGCAGGTCGCGCTCCCGTGGCGAGCGCATCCCCTCGCGCTGTACTACAACACTGACCTCTTCATGGCCGCCGGGGCCTCGCCGCCGGCGACTCCCGAGGACCTCCTGACGGTTGCCGGCAAGCTATCCGATCCCCCCAACGTCTACGGCCTGGGCCTCCCCGGGGGGACGGGGGGCGGGGCCGCCGACTGCTTCATGGCGCTCTTCCGCGGTCAGGGGGGCCTGCTTTTCGACGACCGCGGGCGTCTCTCGCTCAACAGCGACGCCGGGCTGGGCGCTCTTCAGCTGTTCAGCGAGCTGACCCGCTCACGCTCCACGCAACCCGAGGTGCTCACCTGGACAAGCCCCGAGCTCGCCCGGCTCTTCCTTCAGGGCCGCCTCGCCATGCTCATCGAGGGGCCCTGGCTGTTGCGCGAGGCAAGCCTGACCCCGCCGCCCTTCAAGCCGGGGGTGGCGCCCGTACCCCGGGCCAAGGGCGGCGCGGAGCACCTCACCGCCGATTGCGTCTTCATCTTCGATGCGGCGCGCGACATCGACGGCTGCGTCGACTTCCTGCAATACGCCCTGGGCCAGGAGCGCCAGCGGGCGCTGAGCGCTCTGGGTGTGCCGTCGGTCCGACGGGATGTGGGCGCCGCGCTTCCGGCCGGCGAGGGATGGGAGGTCTTCACCCGTGCGTTGCGCGAAGGGCGAGGGCCCTCGGCCTCCAGTTGGGACGAGATCGCGTCGCTACTCGAGCGCCTCATCTTCCTGACCGTCAGCGGACGGGCCACCCCGGAGGCCGCGATCGACGCCATCGACATCGACCTGCTCGACGAACCCGAGCACCCGGGCCCCGACCGGCCCTGACCGGCGGTGACACCTCATGCTGCGCATCCGCCCCACTCCGGCGCCCCGCGCCGAAGTCCGCGCCAAGGCGGCTCGTCCGCCGCTGGCGTACATCGACCTCCTCTCCGCTCCGGAGGCCGACTTCCGCAGCACCGTAGCCGAGCTCGAGGCCGATCCCCTCTTCACCGAGCTGCAGGCCATCGGCGCCGTGCGGCGTCGCGGCGGCCGCGGCCCCATGCCCTCGAGCCGCTTCGAGGAGCGCCTGGACGCCCACGTTGCGGCCTTCGTGAAGCAGCACGGGCTCGACCGCCACCCCGACGCT
Organism: Armatimonadota bacterium; assembly: GCA_016869015.1. Classification (GTDB taxonomy): domain Bacteria; phylum Armatimonadota; class Zipacnadia; order Zipacnadales; family VGFC01; genus VGFC01. Next base: position 2,189 of record VGFB01000634.1, on the reverse strand, counting down.
CTTCAGCGCATCCAGGACGCCTTGCGCCGCGAAGGCGTCTCCGCCGTGGCGCGGCGACTCGGCGCGCCCCTGGCCGAGGTCCGTCGGCTCGCTCGCTTCCTCGAACCCGGCGACGAGCCGCGTGACGAAGGCCCGCGGCGGGCCGCCCCGGAGCCGGACCGCCCGGACCTCGCCGACTTCGTGGCAGCCCCGCCTCCTGTCGACATCTCCCGGGCCACCGCGGTCGTCCGCGACTTCGTCGAGCGCCACGCGCTCACGCAGCCTCAGCTGGTGGCGGACTTCCTCCACGCCGAGGCGGCCCCGCGGGACCTCGCGCTGCGCTATCGGACCACCGAGGCGGCGATCCGTGAGGTGCTGCAGGCCGTCGAGTTCGTGCTCACGGTCGACGCCGTCGCCTCACCGGGCGCGCCGACGGCTGCACGGCGCCCGCGCCAGGACACGGAGGACCTGCCGGTGGTGGCCCACGTCTACCTGCGGGGCGAGGAGCCGCAGCTGACCTTCAGCGAGGATACGGGGTACGGGCTGCGATATGCCCTCGACCCGGCGCGGCTGGCCGAGCTGGCGGACGAGGCAGCTCGCACGCAAGCCGAAGAGCTGCTTGGCCTCCTGCGTCACGTGAACCAGCGCCGCAGCGTGCAGTGTCGGGTGGTTGCGGCGATCTTCGAGAGGCAGCGGGCCTACTTCGCCTCCGGCGACGACCTCGACCTCGCGCCCTTGGGCCAGGCCGACCTCGCCCGCGAGTTGGACGAGCACCAATCCACCATCAGCCGCGCCGTGCGCAACCGGTACGTGCAGACCCCCCACGGCGTCCACGAGCTCCAGTACTACTGCCAACGCAAGCGGGACGTGGTGGCCCGCCTCTGCGCCGCGCACCCCGAAGCGAGCGACCGCGAGATCGGGGCGCTGCTGCTGGCGCGCCACGGCTGCCGCATCGCCCGCCGCACCGTCGCCTACCACCGCGCCGGGCGCGGAACGTCAACGGCGCAGCAACGTTCACCACGAAGCCACGAAGAGCACGAAGCGGCACGAAGACGACAAGGCAGGGAGACGGCACGGCGACGGCCGCCAAGCTAGAGGGGGTCACCGAATGCACCCCAACGTGTTCCTCAGGTCATTCTGGCAACTGGAGCTACGTCCTGAGGTGTTCGTGGCCATGACCTTCTCCGACGAGTACAGAGCACGGTTCGACGAGGTCATCGCACCGGCGATCAGGTCGGTGCAGGTCGGCGGCGTCTCTCTGGAGCCTCGGCGTGTCGATGAGTCGAGGTCTGGGGACTCCATCCTCACGGAGATCGCGGACGGCATCACCCACTCCCAGTTGGTTCTCGCCGACGTCTCCACGCTCGGGAGGGACTCCAAGTCGGGCCGCCCCTACCGGAACGGCAATGTGATGTACGAGGTGGGGATCGCTCTGGCCTGCCGACAGCCCGCGGAAGTGCTACTGATCCGTGATGGCCAGGACCGGTTCCTTCTCGATGTGAGCACCATCCCGCACATGACCTTGGACTTCACCGATGCGGGTGCCGCGAGGGTCCGGCTCGCAAGCGAGTTGGTCTCCAGGCTGAGGGAGCGGGACCTTGTGCACGACGCCCTGCGCGCCCAGAGGGCGGCTGATCGGCGTGCCGCCCGACCACCGGGAAGTCCCAGGGGTGTGCGACATCCAGTACGGCTGACGATCATCAATCAGCGAGGTGCCATATGCCCAAACGACTCTACGCGTTGACCGTCTCGATCATCGAGGGCCTGATGACCGAGGCCTTCGCCAAGGCGAACCCGGTCATCTCCCGCACGATCGAGATCCGGGGCGACCAGACCCTTCAGGACCTCCATCTGGCCATCTTCGACGCCTTCGGCCGGGAGGAGGAGCACATGTACGAGTTCCAGTTCGGCACGGGGCCGCACGACCGGAGCGGAGACCGGTACGTGCTACCGATGGAGTTCCACGACCCGTTCGACGCCGGCGATCAGGCGACGGGGGATCTCATGGTGACGACCATCGACTCGCTCGATCTGGAGGTCGGTCGGGCCTTCGGCTACTGGTTCGACTTCGGGGACAACTGGTACCACGAGATCGACGTGGTGGCCATCGGTGAGGTCGTCCCACGGCGGCGGTACCCGAGGGTGACCGAGCGGGTCGGCGAGAGCCCACCGCAGTACGTGGACTGGGACGAAGAGGACGAGTAGAGGGC
>VGFB01000633.1 GCA_016869015.1 Armatimonadota bacterium | reverse complement strand
TGAGCTTCTGAAGGAGGAATGTCTTGCCTGCGCCGCCGACTCCATAGAACGACAGCACCGGCAACGTGCGGCCTGGCGGAGCTTGGGCGTGGCGCCGGAAGGCCGCGAGGGCCTCCTCGCGGTCTGTGAACAACGCCGTCGCCTTGAGGTTTATGGGCTCGTCGGGGGGCAGCTCTCCATCTGACTCACGCAGGTCCCGGCCGGGGTCCCGGGGCTTAGGCATTCGGGCACCTCCTTCGGTCCCGAGGCGCCAGGCCGCGCCGCGAGGGTACCTCATCGAGGGGAGTCCGCGATCTCGATCCTCGTCCGGCGCCGTGGTTGCGTGTTTCGACAACGGCCCGACCGTGCCAAGGCTCGAACTTCGGGGCCTGACGTCGGAACTCAGTAGGAATGAGTTCCGTCGTCAGTCCCCGCCGTGCCGCACCAGCGCGCGATACTGAGCGCGAGGGCTTTCGCGCCCGTCAGGACCTCGTCGATCCCGATGCTCTCGCCGGCGGCGTGGGCCTGGCGGATGTCCGAGGGACCGAAGACTACCGTCGGCAGGTCCGCGAGGCACTTGTACAGCCGTGCGTCGCAGCTCACGTTCCAGCCGAAAACCTCGCTCGGCAGGCCCAGCTCCCGGCACGCCTCGTGCATGGTAACCGGCAGCGGGTGATCGGCGGGGATCTGGTAGGCGTCGTTGTGGAGCTTGGGGAACTCGAGCCTGAAGTGCTCCCGGAGCCACTCGTCCTCGGTCTGCATGACCGCGTCGAGGAGGTCGCGCTTGATGTCGGCCATGCGCGTGTTGGGCAGGAAGCCGACGCCGCCCTGCAGCACGCACTCGCCGGCGACCATCGACGGCCACCCGCCGGCCTGGATGGTGCCGAGGCAAAGCTGCACCGGGTTTGCGTACTTCGCGAACAGCGGCTGGCCCTGGCTCGCGGCAATGAGGCGGGTCTCGTACTCGAGCATCAGGCGGATGGCGTCCATCATCTTCTCGATCGCGTTGACGCCCTCGTGGCGGCGGCCCATGTGCAGGCTCTTCCCGTAGGTCGTCGCACGGAACCAGATGGCGCCGCGGTTGGCCGGGTGGATCTGCAGGTCGGTGCCCTCCAGCACGAGCACCCCATCCGCGGAGCAGCCCTGGCGGATCAGCGCGAGGGCCCCGTTCCCGCCGACCTCCTCCTCGATCACCACCTGGCACTCGAGGTCGCCCTGCAGCGCGATACCCAGGGCGTCGAGGGCCTTCAGCGCGCAGAGCAGCGTGACGATCTGCCCCTTGCAGTCGGTGGCGCCGCGGCCGAGGATGCGGCCGTCCTCGATGACCGGCTCGAAGGCCTGCGCCCACTCGCCCGCGGGGACGACGTCCGCGTGGGTCTGGAGGATCAGGCTGCGCCCGCCGCCCGAGCCCCGGCGAGTGGCGACGAGGTTGTAGCGGCCGTCGTAGGACTGCTCGAAGTCGCCGTGGCTGTACTCCTCGTCTTCGAAGATCGAATCAGGGATCGCGCGGTACTCGCCGGGCCAGCCGGACTGGGCGAGGAGCTCCTTCACCAGCGCCTGCACCTCGCGCTCCTGGCCCTGGGTGCTCTCGCAGCGGATCAGGGGCGGCAGCGCCTCGGTGACGAAGTCGCGGTAGGAGTCGACGGTTGCGTTCAGGTCGGACAGCGGGATGTTCGTCACGGAGCTCGTCCTCGTCACGTTAGAGGTATGTGACCGTGGCGCCCTGGAGGCAGACGTCCAGGACACGCGTTGCGGCCGTCACGCCGAGGGCTGCGAGGGCCTGCTTCATCGCCTCCGCGATGGCGTCCTCTTGCGCGGCGGCGAAGGCGAGGACGGTGGGCCCGGACCCGCTGAGGCACGCCCCGAGAGCCCCCGCGTCGAGGGCCGCGGCGATGGCCTCGTCCATCCCCGGCACGAGGTGCGCGCGATAGGGCTGATGCAGCCGGTCGTCCATCGCGGCGCGGAGCAGGTCGTAGCGGCCCGTCGCGAACGCCCCGACCAGAGCGGCCGCGCGCCCGACGTTCAGCACCGCATCGCGGCGCGGCACCGAGGGGGGCAGCGCCTGACGCGCCTTCTCCGTCTCCACCTCATAGTCCGGGACGGCCACGACGGCGCGCGGCGGGTCGAGGGGCTCCAGCCGCAGGCAACGGGCGCCCTCCCCCGCGGCGTAGCAGACCGTCAGCCCGCCGAGCAGCGCGGGCGCGACGTTGTCCGGATGCCCCTCGATCTCGACTGCGATGGCCAGCAGGTCGTCCTGAGACAGCGGCCGCCCGAGCACCTCATTGGCGGCCACGCAGCCGCCGACGATCGCCGCCGAGCTGCTGCCCAGGCCGCGCGCCAGGGGGATCGCGTTCACCTGCCGCACGGCCACGGCAGGAAGCTCAACCCCGGCGCGCGCGGCGACGGCCGCCATGGACCGCCGGACGAGGTTGTCCGGCCCGCGGGGGAGCGTCGGAGCGCCCTCGCCCTCGACGGTGTGAACGGCGTCGGGACAGGAGTCCGGACCTACGGCAGCGACCTGAACGGTGTTGAACAGGGCGAGGGCGAGGCCGAGGCTATCGAAGCCTGGGCCGAGATTGGCCGCAGTGGCGGGAACCACCACGCGGATGTGCTCGTACGGCTGTCCCGGTTCGCGGTTCACGCTTCACCGCCGTGGTAGAGACGCGGCAGACGCGGGCCGAGGCGCGTGGGGATCTCGTGGGAGATCGTGCCCGCGCGCTCTGCCAGCTCCTCGACCGACACCCGCTCGGCGCCCTGGCTGCCGATCAGGACGACCTCGTCGCCGGGCCGCACCCGCGGCAGGTCGGTCACGTCCACCGTGATGGAGTCCATGTTGACCGCCCCGACGACCCGCGCCCGTCGCCCGCCGACTAGCACGTCGCCCACCCCGCCCAGCGCCCGGGAGTAGCCGTCTCCGTAGCCTACCGGCACGAGGGCGATGGCGCTCCGGCGCTCCGTCCGATGCCGACGGCCGTAGCCCACCGTGCAGCCGGGCGGGAGCGTCTTCACCTCCGCCACGCGGGAGACCACCCGCAGGGCCGGCTCCAGGGCGGGCATCTCCGCCGGCGGCATGCCCGGGTTCAGGCCGTAGAGGATCGCCCCCGGGCGCACCAGGTCGAGGCGCGCCTCCGGCAGGCGAACCAGCCCGGCGCTGTTCGCCAGATGGCGAAGCAGCCCCGCCGTCGACAGGCCCTCCAGCGCCCGATGGAAGTTGCCCAGCTGCTCGCGGGCGAAGGCGAGATCAGCCGCCTCCGCCGTTGCGAGGTGGGAGTACACGCCGGTCAGACGAACCGGGCCGGTCTGCATCTGAGCGGCGAGCCCCCCGACCTCTTCGACCTCGACCCCCATCCGGCACATGCCGGTGTTCACCTTCAGGTGCGCGTCAAGGGCGAGCCCCGTAGCCGCCAACTGCGACGTCAACGCCTGCAGGTCATCGGCGCTGCCGATCCCGACGGTGATCTGCGCGCGAGCCAGCTCGGCCGCTCCCTCTTCCGGCGGCGGACCCAGTACGAGCAGCGGCCCCGCGAGGCCGGCTTCTCGCAGGGCCAAGGCCTCCTCCCCGCGCGCGACCGCCAGCCCCCACACCCCGGGCAAGTCCTGCAGGGCCAGCGCCACCGGCGCGAGGCCGTGGCCGTAGGCGTTCGCCTTCACGACCGGGCAGAGGCGCGCGGCCGGGCCGACGATCGCCTGCAGCGCGAGGGCGTTGCGGCGAATCGCCCCGAGATCGACTTCAACACGGGCCTGGTGCATGGGCATGGCAGTGGCCGATTCGCTTGCGGGCGTCCGATGTCCTCTCGGGCGCTTCCGGCCCTCTACACGTCG
>VGFB01000632.1 GCA_016869015.1 Armatimonadota bacterium | reverse complement strand
GAGGACAGGCATTCCTGCCTGTCCTCGCCCGGAACCCGAGGTCTGTGCGGACAGGCAGGAATGCCTGTCCTCCCGGGAACCCAACGAATGACGCTTGACAGAGCACTGGTGCGCCGTCACTCGTGATTGCCGGGGTCTGTCACCGTAGGTCGAAGCGCCCGCTTCGACAACGACGGTGACGGAGCAGCGCTCCGTCCTACGACGGCGACGGTGACGGAGCAGCGCTCCGTCCTACGACGGCGATGGTGACGGAGCAGCGCTCCGCCCTACGACGGCGACGGATGGGCGTGCGGAACGGGCCGTCCACCAATCCAAACAACCACGAGTGACGGCGCACTAGCCATCCTGCGCTCCTCCGGAGCGCCGACGCCCCCCACAGCCAACGACGCCCTCCGCTCACCCGCGCTCTCACCCTCGCCCCGAGGGGCTTGTTCCACCTACTACTCACGAGAATCGGACCCAGGCCGGCGGCCGGAATGGCGCGATCGCCGGTTGGGGCGACCTGCCCTCGGACCAACGTGTCCGCCCCGGCCCGAGCGTACACTACCTACGGGGTCGGGCCGCCGGCGGGCTCTCGCAGCGTCTCCACCAACTGTCGAAAGGGGAAGCGGTCCCCGGGGCAGGAGGTCTGCGCGAAGTCCCGGTGGCGGTGCAGATCCTCGACGGTGAAGTCGTACTTGTGCATCAGCTTCCGCAGCAACGTCGTCAGGTGTTCCATCTGGGCCTGCGTCGGGTAGGCGGGCTGCATCTGTCCCGACCGGTTCGCTGCGCTGCTGAAGTTGCCCACGAGGCAGATGCCGAGGTAGTCGTTGCGGCCCAGGGTGTGCGCGCCGGGGGCGCCCTCCGGCCGCCCCGGCTCGACCTTGCCGTCCGCGCGGATCAGGTAATGGTAGGCGATATGGTACGTGCGGCCCTGGTACTCGATGCCCCAGCCCTTGCCCGCGTGATCCGCATCCACCATCGCCGCGTCCAGCGGCGTCCCGTTCCGACGGCCGTCGGAGGCCGTGTGGTGGAGGATGATGCCCGCGGGGCGGTGCCGGAACAGCCACCGGTGCCAGTGCGGACCGTAGCGGTTGCCGACTCCCGCCCAGCCGACGGCGGCAAGGGCGGCCAGCAGAAGGAGAGCGGGCCAGAGGCTGTCGAGCGGCCGGCGAGGGTTCGGAGTGCGTCTCATGGTCTCGATCCGTGCTGCATCCGGGCTGCGTTTGGGCCTACGTTCGCGAGGCGGCGACAGGTTCCTGCCACCGCGGGGGAGGCCGCGGGCGGCATCGCTGCGAATTCGTCCGGGCCTGCTCGCCCCCACCTTGGGCTGTATGAAAGGACGATCCGTGAGGGCCATCCTGTTCGATGAAGCATACGCAGCCCGGCCGGCGGAGGTTCCCGAGCCCGAGCCGGGAGCCGGGGAGGTCCTCGTGCGAACGAGGCTGACGGGGATCTGCGGCAGCGACATGCACGCCTATCTGGGCTCGCAGCCGTTCTTCGTCTACCCCCAGATCCCCGGCCACGAGGCGGTGGGCGAGGTCGTCGCGGGCGGTCGGGAGCGCGGCCTGCAACCCGGGCGGCGTGTGGTCCTCGATCCGACAATCAGCTGCGGGGCCTGCCGGCCCTGTCGCCTGGGGCGCTACAACTGCTGCGTGAACATCCGGGTCATCGGCGTTCACGCGCCCGGGACGATGGCCGAGGCGTTCCTCGCCCCGGCCGAGCGCCTGCACCTCGTGCCCGACGACCTGCCCGACGAGACGGCCGTACTCGCCGAGCCGCTGTCGATCGCGCTACACGCCCTGGATCGGGGCGAGCCCGCACCGGGCGACGCCGTGGCCATCGTCGGCGCCGGAGCGATCGGGCTCTCCCTACTGTTGGTGGCGCTGGCCCGGGGCGCGCGTTGTGCCGTCTGCGACCTTGAGCCCGCGCGACTGGCGCTGGCGGGGCGGCTGGGCGCCGAGCTGACGGTCGACGGAGCGCACACCGACGCGGTCGCGGCCGTAACGGAGTGGACCGACGGCGAGGGCGCAGCCGTCGTCTTCGAGGCCGTCGGGTCTCCTCCAACGATCCGCGCTGCCGCCGAGATGGCGGCGCCGGCGGGGCGCGTCGTGATCCTGGGCCTATGCCGGGAGGATGTCCCCCTGCCCGGGGCGATGTTCGTGCGGAAGGAGTTGGAGGTGGTCGGGTCCCGCCTGCACCGGAACACGGTGCAGCAGGTGGTGGCGATGCTGGCCGAGGGCAGACTCGATCCGCGCCCGATGCTGACCGGGATTCGGCCCTTCGCCGAGTTCCAGTCGGCTCTCGATGATCTCCGCGAGAGGCCCGGCGAGTTCGTGAAGATCATACTGCGCCCCTAGGACCATACTGTGAAAGACGGGACAGAGGCATCTCTCGAAGCCCTTAGGCAAACGCCTCCGTCCCATTCTTGCGGGCTTGTTCCTGGGCCGGGGACGCACAAAGAGCCGGGCCGATGAACTCGCAGGCGTGTCACTGTGTTGGGATGAGGGAAGTCCCTGCCACGGAGGCCTGAGCCGATGGGAAGCCGACCCAACTGCTGCCGCTGCATCCTGACCCTCCCCGCCCTGATCGTCGCGCTGCACCTCGCCCCTCACGCACACTCCCAGCTTCAGACGACCTTCCCGCTGCTCGGCCCATGGGCCCCGCGAGCCGCCCGGACGCTGTATCGGCCGGGCGAGCTCACCGTGCGGTTCCGCGACACAGTCGGTCTGCAGCGTGCTGCGGACGTGACCTCCGCGATGGGCAGCGAGACCGTCTACGCCGCCCGGCATGTGCCGGGGCTGCGCGTCGTCAGCGTGCCGGCGGGCATGACCCTTGGCCAGGCCATCGCGGCCTACGCCGCCCGCGCGGACGTGCAGTACGCCGAGCCGAACTACCTCGACTATCCCTGCTTCGTCCCCGACGACCCCCGCTACGGCGAGCAGTGGCATCTGGACCAGATCGGCTGCCCGGCGGCCTGGGACACGACGCTGGGCAGCCCAAGCGTCATCGTCGCCATCGTCGACACGGGGGTCGCGTTCATTGCCGCTCCCGGACACCCGCAGGCCCCCGATCTGGCCGGGGTCACGTTTGTCGCGCCGTGGGACGCCGTCGACGGCGACACCCTCCCGGTGGACGATGAGGGCCACGGGACCCACGTGTGCGGCACCATCGCTCAGGCGACCGACAACGCTCGCGGCGTCGCCGGGGTGGCCCCGCTCAGCAGCATCATGCCCATCCGGTCCTTGGGCCCCAACGGCGGCACGCACGCCCAGTTCGCCGATGCCTGCCACTACGCCGCCGACAACGGCGCCCGCGTCCTCAACTACAGCGCCGGAGGCTCCGACAGCGAGACCAAGCGCGAGGGCGTGCAGTACGCCTACGGCCAAGGGGTGCTCATCTGCGCCGCCATGGGCAACGACAATGCGCTCGATTCGGGCCTCGCCTACCCGGGCCGCTACCCGGAGGTCGTCGGCGTCGCCGCCTCGACCATCGCCGATCAGCGCGCCTATTACTCCAACTACGGCGCCGATGTCGACCTCACCGGCCCCGGCGGGGACACCAGCGTGGACCTGGATGTCAACGGCTTTCCCGACGGCGTCCTGCAGAACACCTTTCCCGCGGGCTCGCCCAACGGCGGCTTCGGGTACCAGTACATGATGGGCACCTCGATGGCCACGCCCCACGTCACCGGAGCCGCGGCGCTCGTGTACGCTGAGATGCTGCGGCAGGGGCTGAGTCCGACGGCCGACTCGGTTCGCGCACTCCTGGAGGAGACGGCCCAAGACCTGGGCGGCGCCGGACGGGACGACCTCTTCGGCC
>VGFB01000631.1 GCA_016869015.1 Armatimonadota bacterium | reverse complement strand
CGTGCCGGGCACGATGACGCCGAACATGTTGACCCGCGTACCGCGGCGGCACAGGTCCATCTGCAGCTCCGCCGCTACCAGCGCTCCCGCCGCCTCGAAGACGATGTCGGGTCCATCGGGGAGGATGTCGTAGACCGCCTGCTTCGCGTCGGTCGTCGTCGAGTTGATGACGTGCGTCGCGCCGATCTTCCGAGCATACACCAGCTTGAAGTCCTCGATGTCGAGGCAGATCAACGTCCCCGCGCCGGCGGCGCGCGCGATGGAGCCGACCAGCAGCCCCATCCCCCCGCAGCCGATGATGACCACGTCCTCGCCGACCCGCATCTGCGTGTACTCGATGAGGCCCTTGTACGACCCGCCAAGGGGCTCGGTCAGGGCCGCGGCAGCGAAGGAGACGTTCGGCGGCTTCGGGTAGACCACGCTCACCGGCGCGCGCACGTACTCCGCGAAGCCGCCGTTGAGCACCCGCTCGAAGCCCTCGCCCCCGATCACGAAGCCATCGGAGCAGTAGTGCTGCAGCCCCGTGCGGCACCAGCGGCACAGCCCGCAGAAACCCGCGGGCGAGAGGACGACCTCGTCGCCCTCGGCGCAGCCGGAGACTCCCGGGCCGACTTGATCGATCACGCCGCTGATCTCATGGCCCACGATCAGACCGGGCGTCCAGTTGGTGCGCCCGCCGGTGTAGGCCAGATAGTCGGTCTGACAGATCCCGCACGCCTTCACCCGGAGAATCACCTCCCCGGGCCCGGCCTCCGGCCTCGGCACTTCCCGCAAGGGCATCTTCCCCACTGCTTCAAGCACTGCTGCGAGCACTGGGCCACCTTCCTTTCCTGTCGCTCGGGCCCCCCTTCCCTCAGAAGGGGGGAAACACCTACACGGCGAGGCGAAGGGGTTCGGCCCGCCCGCAACGGGTCCGATTCTCGCGAGTAGGTGGAACGAGCCCCTCGGGGCGAGGGTGAGAGCGCGGGTGAGCGGAGGGCGTCGTTGGCTGTGGGGGGCGTTGGCGCTCCGGAGGAGCGCAGGATGGCTAGCCGTGGGCGAAGCCCACGGAACGCGGCCTTCACGCCGTTCCGGCCCCGCAAGGGGCCGGCGGGCCTTGAGTTCCGCCCGCCCCCTGCGGGGCGGGGAGGGTTGGGGGGCCGGGAATCCAGGGGCTTCGCCCCTGGCTAGCCACCAGTCGCCCCTACGGGGCTGACGACCACACCGCCCCGACCCACCGACTCTCTGTGGTCACACCCGCCCGCAACTCGGCACGTTGACCCTCGGCCCGTAAGTGGGTATACTGCGAATAGGTGGAATGTGGGGGCGCCAAGGTTTCGACGGGATGCACAGCGGGTGGGGGAAGCGAGCCGAGATCTCCGCCATCTCGTTAATCGCGGAACAAACACAAACGCCGAGAGCAATCTCGCACTCGCTGCCTAGTCTCTAGGCAGCCGTCCGCTTCGGGCTCGCCGACGGTCCGGAGATCGGGCGCCAACCCAGTCGGCTACCAACCGGTGATCGCTCGGTAACCCCGGGAGGGAATGCCGAACTGAGCTAGCCGAGGCGGGGCCTGTGCGTGAGCCCCGCCGAGGCGAAGCCCAATCACGCACTACGCTCGTAGAAGTCCCACCAGCTGCTTCTCGGACGCGGGTTCGATTCCCGCCGCCTCCACCAGCCCTATTCCTGAGCTGCTTTGTCGACAGTCCTCTGCAACGGCGAGCGTCATGCTCGCCGTGTTGCTTGCTGGGGGTCGAAAGAAATCGCGACAAGAATCGCCGACCCTGTTGACATGTCACTTGATGGACTGTATAAGTAGGTACAGCATGTTCGGTCGTAAGTTGGCCTTGCCTTCCCGCGCCCTAAGAGTCTTGTCGGCGAGAGGGTGGGTCGCAGACAAGAACTCCGGAACCTCGTCCCGATTGCGTACACTATCACGCGAGGGCAGGAATGGGGCGGCCAGCTAGGGGCACCACCTTTCGAACGCGAAGGAGGTGAAGCTGTTGGCACCGAAGGCTGCCAAGAAGGCACCGGCGAAGAAGGCTCCGGCCAAGAAGGCTCCCGCCAAGAAGGCGCCGGCGAAGAAGGCTCCCGCCAAGAAGAAGAAGTAGCTAGCCGTCGAGTTGACTGCAAGGGGCGTGGCGAAGGCTGGGGCGCCACGCCCCTTGCTCGTGTCCGGGCCCCCGTTCAGAAGTCGTCCCGGCAAGGCGGGCTGTTGCGAGGAGGGAGAGCCGGCGCGGATTCGAGCCGGCAGCGCCTTGATACCGGGCCGCGTGGAGTGCTATGCTGGGGTGGTCGAGCATGGGAGTCTGTTCTGTGAGTCCCCCGTCCCGAACCCGTCTCTTCCGGCGAGCCCTGATTCCGGCCGGGCTTCTCCTTGGCCTGTCGGCGGCGCTGTGCGCTCAGGAGTCGGCCCGACCGTACGACTTCAGCTCCCTCATTGACGAGCGTGGACCGCTGTGGGCGATGCTGATCGCCTTTGGCGCCGGTGTGCTGGTCAGCTTCACACCATGTGTCTACCCGATGATCCCCATCACCGTCGGCGTCATCGGCGCCCGCAGCGAGACCCCTTCCTTCCGTCGGTCCCTCGGTCTGTCCGTCACCTACGTCTTCGGCCTCGTCCTCGTCTACTCGGTGCTGGGCCTCCTGGTCGGGACGTTGGGCGCGCAGGTCCGCGGGGTCATCATGAGTCCGTACGTCCTGGTCGGCGTCGCTGCGTTCTTCAGCGTGCTCGCCCTGGGCATGTTCGGGCTCTTCGAGCTTCAGCTGCCCCCGGCTCTCGCGACGCGGCTCAACGCCGTCGGCGGCCGGGGCTTCCTGGGCGTGCTGCTCATGGGGATGGTCTCCGGCCTGGTCGCCTCCCCCTGTACGGCGGCGCCCTTGGCCGGGATCCTCACCTACGTTGCCGTCGAGGCCAACCCCCGCATGGGCTTCCTGCTCCTGTTCAGTTTCGCGTGGGGCATGGGGCTCCTGCTCATCGTCGTCGGGACCTCCGCCGGCGCGGTGAGCCGCCTGCCCAGGAGCGGCGACTGGATGGTGGATGTGAAGCGCCTCTTCGGCTTCATCTTCCTCGCCGTGGCCGTCTACTTCATCCGCACACTGGTGCCTGAGATGATCTACTTCCTCGCGATCGCCGCCTGTCTCATCGCCGGGGGCATCGCCTTCGGCGCGCTGGACTCCATCCCCGAGCCCACCACGGGCCGCCGGCTCCGCAAGGGCGTCGGCGTCCTGCTGATGGTCCTGGGCTTCTACATCCTGCTCGGCACGCTATGGAACCACGGCGTCTTCCTGCCGGAGCGCCCGGCCGTCTCAGCGCCGGTCGCCGCCGGGGTGCTCGCGGGCGGAGAGACGGCCGGGCCGGCCCCGGCAGCCGCCCCGCTCAAGTGGGAGACGGACGTCTTCGGCGCCTTCGAGCAGGCCCGCACCGGAGATCGCCGGGTCCTCATCGACTGGTGGGCTGAGTGGTGCACCACCTGCGAGGAGATGGAGAAGGAAGCGTTCGCTCGCCCCGACATCCGGAAGGCGCTTGGCGAGTACGTGTTGCTGCGCGTCGACGTGACCGAACTGGACGCCAAAGAGGAGAAGCTGGCCGACAAGTACAAGTTCTTCGCGCCGCCCACGCTCATCGTTGCGGATGGCGACGGCAAGGCCGTGGGGAAGCTGGAGGGGTACGAGAACCCCGGGGCGGTGCTGGCGTTCCTCGAGAAGCCTGAGAGCCTGCCACTGAAGGCACCGGCGGAGACAGAGGAGCCGGAGGTCGAATCGACTCCGGGCTCCACATGAAGTGCGCCGGACGCCGCCGGGAGCGGCGAGAGCGAGTGACGGTGCACT
>VGFB01000630.1 GCA_016869015.1 Armatimonadota bacterium | reverse complement strand
ACATCGGTCCCGCTACATCCCTCGTCTCCCCTCACCGAAAAGTGCTGAACTACAGACTAGTGGTCTGTCAGCCGTGATTCGCGCAGTTGCCGTTTGTCGTCGTGGGTCGGCTCACCAGAGCCGACGCCGTCCGGTATTGACCTGAAGGCTCTGTCGGCTCTGGTGAGCCGACCCACGACGACCCAAGACTTCACGGCTGACAGGGCACTAGGCTGCCCGTTGCTGCGAGGCTTTGCGACCAGACGGGGCCTTGTCAACCGGAGAGGGAGGAACGGGCATGAGAGTGCCACGCGCGAAGGAGAGACAGATACGGCAACCCGCCCGTCCCTCGGGCGACCGGTGCGGTCGCCCGACCCGCAGTGGCTTGCATACGCCCTTGCCGCGGTACCGTGTCTCCGGGTGGTTCTTCGGGGCCCGTGGGTGAGGCGACTGCGGTCGCTGTCTGAGCGCGACCGGAACACCATCGCACACAAGACGGAGGAGCGAGTGGTGGACCATCTGCTCTCTCCGTTGCTGAGGGCCGGTCCAGAAGCGTGGCAGGCGCTCGCGAGCGACCTGCAGAGCAGGCCGTGGCGCGAGGTGGCGCGCAAGTGGTGCTCAAGCCGGTACCCCGGCGGCCTGCAGCTTCACCTCTGGCGCCGACGCGCGCCGTATGGTCGACTCCGTCGGACCATTACGCGTCTGCAGTTGGAGCGTCGTGTACCCACCACGATAGAGCAGCGACTCGTGTTGTACGTCAGCCGGACTGAAGGCGAATGGGTACCAGTTGGGTACGACTTCAGAGCAGCCGAACCCGGCGACGAACTGACGCCATGGGTCGAGGTAATGAGCCATGAGCCGCGACACCCAACCACTTGGACTACGAACCGCTCTGGGAGTGTTCCTGGAGGACCAGATCTCGGGCAGCCGCCTGAGTCTCAATGAGTTCGCCAAGCGCGCCGGCGTGTCGCCGGCCACTCTGTCACGCCTTGTGAATGGCGAGCAGAGGTCAGCGCAGCGCCCCACCCTTGAGAAGCTGGCCCGATCCCTTGGCTACGAGCTCTGGCACTTGGAGCTACTTGGCTCTGACCTTCCCGTGGACAAGGCGGAGTTGCCAGAGGTCGACACCCCTCCCGGCGTCCTCGAACTCGAACTCGCGATCGAGCGGGCCATCGACCAGGACCAGCGCATTCCCCCCAAGCGCAAGAAGTGGTTGAAGCAGTGCGTGGAGTTCGCCCGCACTGCGCCCTGAAGCAGGCCTTTGCCCCGCCGCCGTTGAACCCCCTCAGTGCGGCTGTCGCGCCGTAGGACGGAGCGCTGCTCCGTCACGCCATTCCCTCTGAGGGCTGCGCGGAATGCCTCGGGAGACGAAGGCGGACAAGCAGGCGCGCGCGGGGGAGATCCTCCGGCGGTTGGGGGCGGCGTACCCGGGGGCGGACTGCGCGCTGCACTGGGCGAGCCCGTTCCAGCTGTTGGTCGCCACCATCCTCTCCGCGCAGACCTCCGACGAGCAGGTCAACAAGGTCACCCCCGAGCTCTTCCGGCGCTACCCGAACCCGGCGGCGCTGGCGGCGGCGGGCCAGGAGGAGATCGAGGGCGCGATCAGGAGCATCGGCCTGTTCCGCAACAAGTCCAGGAACCTGCGGCTGATGTCCCGGCAGCTCTGCGAGGAGTACGGCGGCGCGGTGCCGCAGACGATGGAGGCCTTGACCTCGCTGGCGGGGGTCGCGCGGAAGACGGCGAACGTCTTGCTCGGCACGGCGTTTGGCATTCCATCGGGCATCGTCGTCGACACGCATGTCCATCGACTGGCGATCCGGATGGGCCTGTGCAAGCGTGCGGAGCGGTACCCGGAGAAGGTCGAGCAGGAGCTCATGCCGCTCTTCCCGCAGGACCAGTGGGTCTTCCTGGGCCACGCGCTGATCTTGCACGGCCGCCGGGTCTGCATCGCCCGCGCGCCCCAGTGCGCCGCTTGCCCGCTCAGCGACGTCTGCCCGCAGCGTCTCTGACGCCCGGTGAACGCCATGCAACCCGAGATCAGGCCCATCCTGGCCGAGCTGAAGCGCCGGTTCGAGGCGATCTACGGTGACCGCCTCGTGAAGCTCATCCTGTTCGGCTCCCACGCGCGAGGCGAAGCCACACCGGACTCCGATATCGACGTGCTGGTGGTGCTCAAGGGGCCGGTGGACGACTGGGAGGAGGGCGGTCGCACGGACGAGGCCACCGCCGATGTCTGCCTCCAACATGGTGTACTGATCCAGCGGCTGTTCGCGTCCGAGGACGATTACGCCGTCGCGCCAATCAGTCTACTCAGAAACGTGCGCAGTGAGGGGTTGACGGTATGACGGCCGAGCAGGAGGCCTTGGTCACGCGCGCACGCGACGAACTCACGCTCGCTCGCGCGGCTCTCGGCCTGCGGATGGAGTTCGGCGCTGTTTCTGGCGCGTACTACGCCATGTACAACGTCGTCCGGGCGCTACTACTGGGTGAAGGGGTTGAGGCGTCCTCCCACGCCGCCGTCATCAGCGCTTTCGGCCAACGCTTCTCGAAGACCGGGCGCGTTCCCTCTCACCTACACCGCGCGCTGATCCGGGCCGAACGCACGCGGATCACCGCGGACTACAAGCCGATGGTGCAGGTGTCTCCGGCCGAGGCCGGGGACCTCCTCGCCCACGCCGAGGAGTTCCTGGCGGTGGCCGGGCGGCTGCTGGGGCCGATCCCTGAGACTGACGAGGAGACGCGATGACGCGGATCTTCGGACTGCCCGTCGCTCTGCTGATGGCCGTCACTTCGGCGGCGCTTTCGCAGTTGCCCCGCTCCCTGATTGGCCAGGGCGGCTTTGAGGGCACGCTGGTCGGGTGGGAGATCGACCACGGACGCGTCGAGTTGGACGGGCAGCAAGCCGCCGTCGGGACGGGCTCCGTGCGCCTCACGGACTCGGCCGCGCTGCAGACCCCACTGATCCCTTACGCCCAGCAGTTCCTGCGCGTGGCCTTCCGGCTGAGAACCGAAGGCGTCGAGCGCGGCAAGGAGCCGTGGAACCTCGCGGGGGTGCAGGTCGCCTGGTTCGACGCTGACCGCAAAGAGGTCGGCCACAACGACGTGGGCCTCACGGGGGGCACGACCGACTGGACCCTCCACGAGGGCGGGAGCTTCCACGAGGCCAAGGAGGGGATGGCCTGGTTCCAGGTGCGGCTGATGGTCTGGGACACGCGCGGCACGGCCTGGTTTGATGACGTGGTCGTGGAGGCGACGGAGCCGCCGGAGGCCTTCCGCAAGGTGCCCCTGCTCAGCGAGGTCGAGGACAGCGTGCCGCGCTTCTGGGCACTGCCCGAGTTGCAGCCCCTGTCGGGGCCAATCGACGTCGGGCCGCTGGTGCTCAACGTCGCGACCGCGGGGGGGCCGTTCATCGCTCCCGCGGCGCCGGGCGCCCCCGACGTGGGGCGGCTCGACGTGAGACTCAGTACCGGGGAGCCTCTGGGGTTTGGCGAGAGCGGCCTCGAGGCCGCGGCGGGGTACTGTTACCGCCACCGCTCGGTGCTCGAAGCGGCCTCCGGGTACCCGGCGCTGGAGACGTACACGGAGGTCTTCCGCGGTTCGCCCATCGTCTCCCAGTTCTTCCGCCTCTACCTGACCGAGAACGCGCGCCTCCCACGCTTCGAGGTCGGCCTGGAGGCGCCCCCGGGGCTCACGCGCCTCGCCTACTTCGTCGGCAACCGGCTCGTCGATTCGGCGCTGGGCGAGGCCTCGCCCCGTTACCGACTCGGGCGGACCACCAAGCCCTTCCTCGTCCTCCACGCGCCCGACGATTCGGCCGGGCTGGTAGTCTACT
>VGFB01000629.1 GCA_016869015.1 Armatimonadota bacterium | reverse complement strand
TCCATCGGCGCCGGGCTCGTCCAGGAGCCGGAGCTCGACGTCCCGGCCGCGGCCCTGGCCCACTCTCCGCTCCCAGGTCTCCGGCGTCAGCGGGCCGTTCTTCTTCGCGTCCCACTGCTCCACCGACATGCAGGCCACCTCAAGCCGCTGCAGGACCTCCACCATGTCGATCCAGGCCTGAGCCTTCGCCGCCTCGCGGATGGTGACCGTCCCCCACGCTGCATACGCCCCCACGCCAAGCACCAGAATCACGCCTGCGGCGACGTACCCCGCTCGGTTCCGCAGGCGCAGCGCCATCGTCAGCGAGAGCAGCAGGAACACGGTGATACCCAAGGAGGCGTTGGCGCCCACCCGCCCATACGCGTTGCTCAGCGCCGCGGAGCAGTACCCCACATGCTGGTACGCGGGCTGAACCTCCAGATACCCCTGGTGTTCGATTCTCATCGCTGGTCACCTCACCCTAGCCGCTCGCGCATGAGGGTGCTTCGCCCTCCCGTCCCACGCCTGACCGAGGTTCATCGAGATCTGGTGGTGGTCATCCTGTGTGCTGTAGAGCCCATCCGGCCCGAGCATCGGGGTGGAAAGGACCAGCGCCTGGGGGTCCCACCGGTGCACGCGCGGCAACGTCCGATGCCGCTCGGGGACGCTGGTGACCCGGTACCGCTGCCCGTCCTCCCCCGGCTTGGGCAACCGCTCGTACCTCAGCGGCGCACCCCAGCCGTCGAAGGCGCAACCCTTCCCGGCCGCAAGGCTCCGCCACTCCGGGCCGCTGGGCAACCGCCCGTGCGCCGCCGCCCACTCCTCCGTCACCGCGGACGCCTGCTCCAGGCGGTACAACGTCGTGACGAACTCCGATCGCAGGAACCGAGGCTGGGGGCGGCTTGACGCCAGGACCGCCGCCCCGCCCAGCAGCAGGCCGCTGGCGACCGCCAGCGCCGCCAGCCCCCATACCCACGGGTTCCGCGCCCGCCGAGCCGTCATCAGGGCCACCGCCATCGCGACGGCCATCAGCGCCAGCGTGGCCGAGGGGAGCCCACGCTGCCCCGGCGTCAGGTACACCGCGTTCGTGGCCGCCGACACGTACCCCACATGCCCGTAGACCGGCTGAACCTCCGTGTACCCCTGGTGCTCGATGCGCATCTCGATCCCCCGATCCCGCCGCAGGCTGCGGAGGCCGAACTGGGAACCTCAGACTACGAAATGCCTTCCCCCGCCAGCGTCCACATCATTTCTAGGATGGACGCGCGATGCTGCCGGCAGGTTGCGGAGGGCGCGTCAAGTCGGCCGGTGCCGGCGCGCGATTCCCCTCGACACCCGCCCATGCACCAGTGCCGAACGAAGCACCGTCCGCAGGTCTCCGGGCGCGCCGCCGTCGGGGCGCGTTGCCGAACGTCCTGCAGGACGACCGAGCGACGCCAGATCCGGCCGAGGCTGTCTTCCCGCACGCTCCCGGCGGCGAACATGGGGTCGGTCAGGTTGATACAGGGGTAGACCGTCCCATCGGCGTCCAGCAGGAAGGTCTGGCTGCCGGTCCCGCAGCCCGGTCGGGGGCTGCAGGTCTGGCAGGTCTGCGCGAGGATGGAGTAGTAGTCCCGCCCGAGGAGCGGCCGCAGCTCCGGCTCTGCCGCCAGCGTGTCCCTCACGAGGCGCACCACCCCCGCGAGGTCCGGCGGGCGGAAGTCCGCGCCGCCACCGATCTGCTTCAGGGGGATGAACCGTGCCTCGTGGGCGCCCAGGCGCCGAGCCAGGCGCATGTACTTGGGGATCTCGCCTGCATTCCCGGCGTGGAAGACCATGCTGAGGATCGTCCGTGCGCCGGAGGAGACGAGCAGTTCGACCGCCTCGATGGCTCGACGGAACGTGCCCTCGCCCCGGACGGCTTCATGGCCGGCGGCCGTCGGCCCATCGATGGAGACCTGCACATCAAGCCCGATCCGGGCCGCCGACCTCGCGAAGGCCGGGCCGACGAGCAACCCGTTCGTCGACACGATGGGCCGCAACCCCCGCCGTCTCCCCCACTCTCCCAGCGCCAGCGTCTTCTCCGGCTCGAGGAGGGGTTCACCGCCCAGCAGCGCCAGCGCCGCTCCCGGGGCCGTCCAGCGCCGCACGCTGTCCAGCGCGGCAATCATCTCCTCGGCGCTCAGCTCCCGGCCCTCGATGCCTCGCTCCTCGTTGTAGCAGAAGCGGCAGCGCAGGTTGCAGCGGCGCGTCACGTTGACCGAGATGCTCTCGATGCGCTCCCGTGACGGGCGCAGGCGCCGGTTGCCGATGACCCCCGCCTTCCGTAGCTGCGCCAGCACCGCCGCTCCGTCGCGTCGCAGGCCCCGGTCGGGGCCGCCCTCAGCCGCGCTCGCCAGAGCCTCCGCTGCGTCCAGCCCTTCCGCGAGGCGCGCGATGAGCCGGTCGGCCGCGCGGTCAACCACCACCCAGAAGGGCAGGTCCCCCCACACGAGCAGTACCCGCTCGCCCCGGCGCTCGCGATGGTCGGGAGGCAGGCAGTTCACGGGCCCGGCCCCTCTCTCCGGGCGGCCAGCACGGCGGTGATCGCACAGACCACGCCGCCCATCAGCCAGAGACCGGCGAGCATCGACAGAGGGCCGTGGACCTGGGAGCCAAGGACCGTGGCCAAGTTCCAGCCCGCGTGAGCAGCCACCGCGGGCCACAGGGACCGCGAGCCCGCCGCCAGACAGCCCAAACCCACACCTAGCAGCGGCCAGAGCCAGAGGGGTTGCAGGCCGAGGTGCGTGACGCCGAAGGCCAGCCCGGCGAGGACGACGGCCAGGGGGGTGTTCAGCCACCTGGCGATGGACGGCTGCAGAACGCCCCGGAAGAAGAGCTCCTCCACGAGCGGGGCGCACAGCCCCACCCACACGACCGCCCAGGCCACCTGGGCCCACAGTCCGAGCAGCGGCGCGAGGTCGCGCGGCTCAGTCGGCCCGACGAGCAGGCCGCCGGTCAGCCCAAAGCAGGCGCCGGCGCCGATCCACCGCTTCGCGCTCTCCGCCGGTCGGAGGCCCGGGACGAGCGGCCGGAAGCGCCGTGCGATGACCAGCCCACCCGCCAGCAGCACCAGCGGAGGTGCGACGCTGCCCGCCAGCCAGACGGGCCACGCCCGCGGCCCCTCCGGGCCGGCCACCCGCAGGGCAAGCCACTGCGCGCCGAAGAAGGCCGCCAAGACCAGGAGGGCGGCCTCCAGGGCGTTCACCCGGGGCCGAACTCCGGTGGATGCCACGCCGACCCCCACCTCTCGGGCACGAACTCGAGCTCGTCGGTCCGGTGCTCTCCTCAAGTGACGTGGAAGGGGCCGTCGCGTTGCGCCACGCTACGATCCCTCGAGAGCTCGAGGCCGCCCGCCGTGCCTCTTCGCGGGCTTCGCGTCCTCCTGGTGGGCGTCGACCTGCCCTCTACTTCAGGTCCAGGCAGGCGAGGGTCTGCTTGTTCCGAACCAACAGCCTCCCCTGTGCCACGACCGGCGCCGTCCAGCTCTGACCGCCGAGAGGGTTGAACCGACCCAGCTCCTGGTAGCCGTCCGTCGAGGTCGCCACCATGATCAGGTCGCCGTTCCCCCCGTTGAAGGCCAGGATCACGTCGTCGACGATGATCAGCCCGCCCTTCTCGAAGCCGCCTTGTCGCCAGAGCACCTTCCCGCTGCCGGGGATCATGCAGACCAGATCGCCGGGATCGGTGGTGCCCCAGATGTGCCCCTTGTGCAGGATCGGCGAGCTGAAGTGCGAGTGCATCTCCTTGGAGAACCAGACCTTCTGCGCCTTGCCGCCGCTGATCCGGTACAGGCCGCACCCGAAGTTGTAGTTG
>VGFB01000628.1 GCA_016869015.1 Armatimonadota bacterium | reverse complement strand
GCCGACCGCGTCGTAACTGAAGGTCGCGTTGTAGCTCGTCCCGCCGGCGCGCACATCGTCCGTCAACTGGTTCAACGCGTCATAGGTCCAGGTGGTTACGTCCCCGCTCGCCTCCGCGAGCTGCGTCGGATTGCCGACCGCGTCGTACGTGTAATCGAAGGTCTCCAGCACCGACGCATCCGACTTCCGATGCGCCACCTGCGCATCGCTCAATGCGCGTAGCTGGGCCCTTACCTCTAGCTGCCGCCGCCGTCCCTCCTCACTCAGCAGACAGCGCACAACGGAAGCCGATCGTCCCAAAGGGCGTGCCCGGGGGTATCGCTGGACCGCGCAGCGCAACGGAAGCTCGGCGGAACCCGGACCCACCATGATCCCCCCCGGACGACCTTGCCGCCCGGCATGGTCAGGCCCGAACGCCGCGGCGGGACGGATTCGGTGATCCACTCCGGCGGCTGCTCCTTGGGAGGCGGCGCGAGGTCGCCTTTGGCATATCGCTCGTAGACGTTCTCGTCGTACCAGTCCTCGCAGCGCTCCTCTACGTTGCCGGCCATGTCGAGGGCACCACACCAGCTCACGTCTTGTGGGATTCGGCCTACGGCGAATGTCGTGCCCTCAGGCCCGCGGTTCGCGCGGTTGCAGCACCAGTTCGTGTTCCATTGGGCGCCCCAGGGGAACTCCCGACTCTCCGGACCGGCGGCCGCGTACTCCCATTCCGCCTCCGTGGGAAGCCGCAGGCCGAGCGTCGAGCAGAAGCGGGCAGTGTCATCCCTTGAGACCCAGACCACCGGGTGGTCATCACGGTCATTGCCGGGCCGCTGACCTGCGGGCGCCGGAGGCGCGCCACCCATCGCGGCCCGCCACTGAGCGACGGTCACCTCGGTTCGCCCAATCCAGAAGGCTTTGACCGGGTGCGCGTGCCGTGGCTTCTCGTCGGACGCGGAGTGCATGGAGCCGCCCCAGTGGAGAACCTGCCACTGCCAGTTGGGGTCGTGCGCCGGGTCGTCGGGCGGGCTCCCCATCATGAACGTCCCCCCGGGCACGTACACCATCTCAATGCCGGTTCCGGCGTGTCGAATGCAGTACCCCGCCTCGCCCGGCTGCGCCTGGTTGCCGGGCGCAGCCGTCCAGCCGGGAGGCCAACCCAACTCGGAGCCCGCGACCGGCGCATCAGCCTGCGCCGGCCCGACACCCCGAGGCGCGGGGCACCCGCTGAACAGGCCAACCGACGTGGCGAGCGTTGTGCTCACGCCGCAGGCCACGAGCAGATTCGCGCGAGCCCTCTCCATCGCCCCCCCATCGAACCCGATGGCGTCCTGTGGCGGGCAGACGCCGTAAAGACTAGCCGAAGTGGCGAGCCACGATTGAACACTCCCCATCACCTGCCGCTCCCGTCTCCGTGCACGTGGGAGCGCTTGCCCGATTGGCTGCTCCCCGGCTCCAAGGCCGCGGACCCTCAGTCAGCTCCCGGCACGTTCGGCGTGCAGCCACCACCGGTCCTCATGGACTGGGCGGTGTGGTACGAGCACCACTGGCTGCACAGGTCGTCGGCCTGTGACCGCGGACTGCCCGGTGGTGTGTAAGCGTCGGGAGGCGAGGTAAGGTCATATGCGCTACGGGGTCCCACTAGTAGCGTGTCCTCTCCGAGAGACTTCGTGTAGAGCTTGCGGAACGTCCTCGACCACCACAAGCCCGGCATCGTGGTAGGCTTCCCGCAGTACATGACGGTCCTATTGATGCGGCACCATTCCCACCCCTTCACTTCTGTGGTCTTGAACTTCGCGAAGGTGCACCACGCCGCCGTGAGCTGTTCGTTGGGTGGCCGATCCGGATCGCCCCGCCCAAAGGGAGGACCCACGCCGAAGGCGGGCTTGGCCTTGACAAACAGGTAGGAGAACCAGCAACGGGCTTCGTACTTGCCCTCGATCTTGCCTGGGCAGGGCGGCTGGGGGGTCTGGGGGGGCGTTGTGGGCTCGTTCGGATCAGGCCACCCGATCGGCCGCCTCCCACTCGCATCCGTCGCCGTCGTCGGCCGGTTGTTGACGTACCCATACGCATTCTCGCCGCCTTGGCGGAGGGGGTCTTTGCTGAGGAAGCGGCCGAGCCAGTGGACGTAGTACCTGCGCCGGAGGTAGTAGCAGCCCAGCGCGGGCTCGAGGTAGTAACCGAGCTTGCCGATGTAGCGGAACCGATTCGTCGTGGTGCCGCTGACCGAGCGCGTGATCCCGAACGCATCGTACACGTAGTTGATCGCCTTCGACTGATCGGCGGCGGTCAGGAATCGCATCGACCCGATCGCGTCGAAGTGCCAGAACGTGCTCGCACTGCTGCGCCGCTGGCTGATCACATCCCCATGGCCCCGCGGCGCTTGCGTGTAACGCACCGTCGTCGTCCCAGTCTTATTGAGCTCCATCAGGACCTGCTCCCGGTCCCACAGGTACGTCGTCCAACCCGACCGCACCTGCTGCCGCTCCATGCGCGTGCGGCGGCCGTCGTCGTAGCCGTTGTGGGCCGCCACCGGCGCGCTGCCGCTACTCAGCCGGCGCACAGTACTCGCTACCTGCCCCGCCTCCGGCTTCGGAGTCGGTCACCTACGCCTTGTCGCCGGGCGCTTGCCCGGAGCCATCGGTGTCCAGGCCTCGGGAACGGCGAGTCCGCCAATGACCCCACGTCGCGGCGGCACCAGCAACCACGCCGAGCCCAGACAGGGCGACACCGGTCCATCGCAGAACCGAGGCGGGAAGAGGTACCGAACCCGCGACCTCGTGGATTGCTCCATAGGCAGCCATTGCCAGCGCCAGTCCCGCGGTGCCCAGATCCTGAACGGGGCTCTCGCCCCTCGCTGTGCGCAAGCGCGCCGCACACATCACGGCTATCCCACACGCACCTGCCACCAGGCAGAGGCGCAAGGAGGTAACGGGTCCAAGGCCCGGTACCACGAGGTCAGGGAGATGCACCCCGCGCGCCGCAAGGTCGCCCGGTAGAAGCAGCAGAAGGGCCTCGTATGCCGAACAGACCACTAGGCCCCACTCCGCCACATGCGCGGCGGTTCGCCACCCCCCATAGGCGTGCTGGGACGCTCGCAGGCACTGGTCTCTCAGCATCACCGTGACGATCAGGAGCCAGATGCGCCAGAAGGTCTCCACGCTCAGGAAGGGCAGCGGCACGGCTTGGTCCTCCTGCGAACGATGTCGGACCTCACCTGAGCGGTATGGTCGGAGGGAAGGCTGGCCCGGGTGGCGGCACTATCGGAGGCTCATCCGGCGGCGTCTCGACCTCAACCTCAGGTCCGTACGGACAGAACCAGAACGCGTTGTTGAAGAAGCCGCACAAGTACGTATACAGCACAACTGCCATGCCAGCCTGGACCCCACATCCGGCCCGCCCACGGAACGCATACGCCAGGCATCCCAGGCAAGTAGCGGACGCAGCGAGGAAGGTCCACGTGCCCACCTTGTTCGCGGCGGGCTCCCCCTCTTCCCCGATCAGCAAGTCCGTAATGCAGTTGAGGAGGGATTCACCGCGGTCGGGCCAACGCTGCTCAAACACCCGACAGATCCCCATGGCAGTCAGGATCGACGTAGCTGCAGGGATGCACGCCGCAAGGCATGCCGCTGCTCCCGGGGCGAACATTCCCTCAGGGTCCGTCGCCGTCGTCGGCGCGTTCCTCACGTACCCATACGCGTTCTCGCCGCCTTGGCGGAGGGGGTCTTTACCGAGGAAGCGGCCGAGCCAGTGGACGTAGTACCTGCGCCGGAGGTAGTAGCAGCCCAGCGCGGGCTCGAGGTAGTAACCGAGCCTGCCGATGTAGCGGAAC